>CAZMWI010000151.1:1829-7798 GCA_964569945.1 uncultured Ignavibacteriaceae bacterium | reverse complement strand
CGTATGTGGAAGATTTTGAATGGCTCCCCGGGACGGACGAACCTGGGCATTGGGAATTAGTGGTTAATATATAAGAAATTACTAATATATGACTAGATGATTATTGTTCAGTCAAGTTGGTCAGGTAGATGGCGACGAAGTGATCGCCCCGACGAGCGATGCACTCCCACGTGATACCCAGCAGGGTGCAGCAGTCCCAGATCTCGTCAAGAACGCTGTCAGCACCGCCTTCCTGGATCAGCATGACATAGCCGTACGCCTCGTGGTCGTAGGGGCCGGCCCAGTTTGGGTGGACTCGGCGATGAGCCTATCCACGAGTCCCCTGATGACGGGATAGGCGGGGTCCTCGGTGGACTCGAAGGTGATCACATTTGTGGTCCTTTATATAAAAACCACTGGGGTGGCGGGTCGTGGGTGGTTGGGTATGGGTCCGGGTGGTGTTCATATAAGATGGCAGGAATGGAGCGATTCTGGGGGTGAGTATTTATGGTGCCGACCGCTGACGCCGGCCACCATCATCCCAAGGCTGTCGACCATCGAAAACAGACATACAATGCAGTAAAATTAAACGATTATACAGACACTTGACCAAAATATCGGTCGGTTCTGGGCTAAATAGTTTTTGAGAAGTGCTCAGCGGCTTACAACGCAAGGCAGGGTGATGGCCAAGGGACGGCGCAGTATAGACAAAGTCAGAGCATCGCGCGAAGGCCACGAATACCACGAGGCGTGGACGGCCCGTAAAGCAATGCAGCTTCTCTGGCCGGGCAGCGATCTTTCGACCATTGCGATTGAAGGTCCATCTCCAGTCGATCAGGCTACTGCTTCAGCTCAAACCATCGAAGTTGCCGATATCACGCTCTACTTTGGGGGCGGACACTCCTTCGATCAGGCTGAAAGAACGACTTTTGCACAGTTTAAATACTCAATTGCGGACAAGGATAAGGAATACCGAGCGGCTAACGCAACTAAGACGGTAACGAAGTTCGGTGAGGCATACCGCGAATTTAAGGGGAAGTACGGGGCCAACGCCGTTAAGGACAAGCTGGATTTTCAGCTCATTACAAATCAGCCTATTAGTGGGAATTTTCTTAAGGCCATTGATGCGTTAGCGAGAAACGACTCATATGCCGGTGATGTAGCGAGGCAGGCAAAGCAGTTCCAGACGGCGTCGGGACTACAAGGTAAACCACTCGCGTCCTTTGCACGGAAATTCCAGCTTATTGGACGCACTGGGAGTGTGCCGGAAACCAAGGCAGAACTGGCCAGCCTGCTTGTCGATTGGTCAGCAACCAATGATCCAATTGCTGCTGCTCGTCTAGGCAAGCTGAGAGACCTCGTGCGGGAGAAGGCGGGCTATGCTGGAACAGATAGAAACCTGATCACCCGCACAGATATCCTCGCGGCGCTGCAAATTGGTGATCCAGAGGACTTATTACCGTGCAAGCCGGCTCTAGCAGATGTTGGCAGAATTCTTGAGCGTGACCAGCTCTCTGAGGCAAATACTAGGATTTCAAATGCCTCTAAGCCGCTGCTGGTGCATGCAGCAGGCGGCGTTGGTAAGACCGTATTTATGGACACCTTGGCAACAAAGCTTGCCAGCGATCACGAAGTCGTATTTTTTGATTGTTTCGGTGGCGGAGCATACCGTTCACCAGAAGACGCGAGGCATCTACCAAGAAAGGGGCTGGTACACATCGCAAACACACTGGCGTTTCGCGGGTTGTGCGATCCCGTACTTCCTGAAAGCCCAGATGTGCAGGCATTGCTGAAAACATTTAGACGGCGTCTTAAGCAGAGCGTGGATACTATTTCTCGAATGACGCCAGGCAGGAACATGGCGATATTTATTGACGCCATAGATAATGCAAATTTCGCTGCGCGCCAGCGGAGTGAAGATTGTTTTCCCGTCATGCTGCTCGAAAGCCTGGATACAGAGCCAATAGCGGGCGTAAAGCTTATAGTCTCATGCCGCACGGAACGTAAGCCAAAGACCTACGCCAAGTATGATGAGTTTGAATTGCAACCCTTCACAAAAGAAGAAACTGCTTCGTTTCTTCGTGCGCGGATGACAAATGTAACGCAGGCTGAAATAAATGTTGCCCAAGCCCGTTCGGGAGGTAATCCCCGCGTACTTGAATATTTGCTCAAAACGGACCGGGGCCTTCTGGACGAGTCAGAAATAGAAAAAAAGATTGAGCTTGATGACCTCATCGAGAAAAGAATTTCCGATGCTTTATCGTCTGCCACGGAACGTGGATATCGTGATGAAGATATCCAGGCATTCCTGGCTGGGCTTTCCGTGCTTCCACCGCCGGTGCCTTTGGATGAGTATGCGGGTGCGCACGGCATAGAACTGAGCGCAATCGAGAGTTTTGCGTCTGACTTACATCCTCTGTTGGAGCGCACCAGCCATGGTTTAATGTTCCGAGATGAGCCAACGGAGACGCTCGTTCACAAGCGGTATGCTTCATCGATTGACGCCCTGCGCCGTGTGGCCACGAATTTGTATTCCAGGCAGGACGTTTCTGTATATGCCGCTCGCGCACTTCCTGGACTTCTGCATGAACTTGATGATGGAGAACAATTATTCACGCTCGCTTTTGATGACCGTATCCCATCATCGATCACCAGCACCGTCGGAAAGAGGAACGTCAGATATGCAAGGATAAGGACTGCTACCCTTCATGCGGCACTAAAAAAGGAATATAACCACCTCGTGCGACTGCTCGTCGAGTTGTCGAGTATGGCGGCCACCGATGAGCGTGGTTCGGATTATATACTTGATCATCCTGATCTTGTTGTTGCGGCACATGACGTTGATGCCACGCGGCGGCTTTTTGAGGTCAGGAGAGGGTGGCCAGGGGCGCGTCATGCACGACTGGCTATCGCAAATACTCTTTCAGGAGAATTCGAGGAAGCATATCGCCATGCGTTTGCCGCCAACGAGTGGATCGATCATTATAGAAGAACCGATCGAAACGAGGGGATTCGTGAATCAGGTCCAGAGCACCAAGATATCGCCGCCATCCCGTTTTTCCTTGTCTCGCAAGGGCGGGCGCAGAATGCAGCGAGATTTCTCACCGGGTGGCAGGACTGGTTTGTTTTTGAGGTCTGCGAGCACATTTTCGGCTATTCTAATCTTGCGCAGTCTATTCGGGCGGAACCGATTACCCGGCTTAGCCGGTTTATTGGTGAATTGTCCGGTATAGGCGCTATCTCAGGCGCCTTATCTTTCCAGGAATTATCCCCAGCCAGGCGCAAAGAATTAGTCGCAAAGCTCGTCAGGGTTTGTAAAAGAACGCCGAAAGTAGATTTGCTAGAGCCCTATCATCGAAAACGTCCTTATGCGCTGGAAGACGGGCTACGTAAATCTGCGGTGATTGCGCTTTCTCATGGACTCTCGGAGGAGGCGATGGTGATTTCCCTGCGTGCGTCTCATCAAAGGCCAAGATTGTGGTCTTTCCGGGATACTCTTTCCATTGACGATATCTTTCCCTTCGTATTCCGCACAGCGCTGTGTTCTGCGGCAAAGGGCGAAACTATTCACGAAAGGGATGTTTTGCCGAAAGAACTGGTTACTATATGCTCAAGGATCGGCAAAGACGTCACTGATAAAGCGTTCCGTGATAAGGCAAAGGAGAGAATATCCAAACATATTAGAAAAGGGAAAAACGATGACGACGCACATAAGGGACCCGATGCGCTCACTTATGAGGAAAGTCAGAGTGCCGAGCGATTCATCAATCATCGTTTGGAACCATTGCTGGCCCTTACAAGGTCACTTTCCACCGTTCTGGATGCTCATACACGCGGCGTTGATAAGGCGTTCATTAATCTCGTAGAAGCCTGGGAAGAGTCTTCCAAAACACGCGATCCATATCGAGCGGACAATAAAGACCTTTTCTTTCACTTGCTCGGTCTGAATACCACACTTTTTTGCCTGTGGGCGCGTTCCGACCTCAAACCGGACTCGGTTCGACGATTTTTGACTGCCGTTCATAACCAGGGCATAGGCGCACATAATCTCGTTCGAATCGTAGCGATTTTGGCGCAGAGGAAACCGCTTCAGGCGCTTGCCGGAGAAGAGGCGATAAGGACGCGCACGGTGGTTGAAAATGAGGATGATGTCAATTACAGGGCATCCCTGTTGGGTGCTCTGGGACGGGCCATGTTGCCAGCGAGCAAGGAAGAATCAGCGGTGTATTTCCGTGACGGGCTTGAGCAAATGGATGCGATCGGGTCCGGGGACTATCAGTTCACAAATGAGCTTCTCTTGTTTGCGTCGCAAATGAAAGGTACTGAGCTGGAAGAACGTGAGTTTCATACCCTGACAAATATCTGTGAACTTAATATGGGGGAAGAAACTGAGAAGTTCTTCTGGGGTGCTTTCGGTCGCGGCCTTTCCAGGGCATCCGGACTGAGAGGTCTGGCTAAACTAAGTCGGTGGAATGATCGCTCGAAAATATCACTAAACAACACGCTGCTTCCTTATCTGACCGGGCTTCTTGAGGATGGGAAAATAGATCCAAGAGATGCGCTCTCTCTTAATCGCCTTGCGAACCCCGTCGAGTACTTTTATGCCGACACCAAGGAGTTTTCGCAGGCTTTACAAAAGCAGGCAGGCTCTGATCCGATCATTATAGAGGAGTTGATTAATCAGTTTCAGGACGACAATCCTGATATGGCAATGCCCGAAACTGTAGAAAGGCTGTGGTACCTTGCAGATGAAGCCCTGGGATCAGACTCACAAGTCAGCAAATATCTGAAGATGGCATCTGAGAGATATGCAAGCGTTAGAGGTACGACTAACGAGCGTATGAATTATAGAGGTATGCCGGACCAAAAAAGCCGGGTGGCATCAGAAACGCGAAAAATACAGGATATTGAGGCGCTCAAGCGCATTACTGCCAATACCGATCCGACCGATGAACAATCGCTTATTAACGCGATTAATGAATTTAACGCCTTGGGTAATATGTATGAACAAAAAGGCGTATTCTTTGCGGACCTTCGTAGGAAGCTTTCATATGACAGTCGCGCACAGTATGTTCGACATATAGCGTCATTGGAAAACCTTTTCTATTATTGGAAGTTCGCAGAACTAATGGAAGCTAAGCGGTCATGGGAAAGCTCTTCCGCTGCTCTTGCTGATGTTTACAAGGAAATAGCAGTCCCACTAATTCATACGCATGCCGATGACCTGGTAGAACATGACAGTGTATCTGGCTCTACGCTCAAGGAAATATCGGACTTTACCGGAGTGCCGGTCGTTGATTTGATTCTTGAGCTAATAAAGGTCTTTGCAAGGCCAGATAGAGCAATATCAGGATCAGTCTGGCTCGGATTTGCAACCTTTATCTGCCCGGATGCGGATGAGGGGCAAGGTCAATACGCTCTGACACGCCTCTTATCAAGCGAGGCTGCAAGGCTTGCTGACAGTGTCATGGACGGTTCATGGCAAAGCGGACTATATCCAGGATCAGATTTTGATGAAATCGCTGCCGGTCTGATATGGGGTGTCCTTGGTTCTCCTTATGCCGCTGAAAGATGGCGGGGAGCACATAGCATCCGATCCTTTGCAAAATTTGGTCGGTGGGGAATACTCGATCGGCTAGTCGCTAAACTTGACCAGAACGACGCAGGCCCATTCCAGGCCAGTGAATTGCCATTTTTCTACATGCACGCGCGTCTCTGGTTGCTCATTGCTCTAGCCAGGATGTCGAAAGACTATCCTGAAACAATTACGTGTTACAAGGACGATCTGCTTTCGTTTGTATTGGAAGATAGTGACTCCCATGTCCTAATGCAGCATTTTGCAGGCCTAGCACTCCAAACATGTATTGAAGCTGGAAAGCTTCACCTTTCAGCGGAACAAAAAATGCGCCTACGTAATGTTAATAAATCGCCCTTTCCGATGTTGAAGAAAAATGAAAGGACAGGAGGAGGCTGCTATTCTGGTAGGCCAA
>CAZMWI010000151.1:0-1819 GCA_964569945.1 uncultured Ignavibacteriaceae bacterium | reverse complement strand
CTGTGCCGGAACCGTCATATCGATTTCATCTGGATTACGAATTTAGGAAACACGACGTCGCGCATCTTGCACGTACTTTCGATAGGCCGTGCTGGGAGGTGGACGATATTATGTCCGGGATCGTCCATGCGATCGATCCAAATGCAGAGCATATGTATGACTCGCCTGGGCGGGAAGCACCTTACAGGCGCAATCCCTATCATCAAACCGATAGGTACCATACATATGGACAACAACTCGGATACCATGCGCTATTCATGTCCAGTGGAAAACTGCTCAAGAAATGCCCGGTCATACAAGATAGATGGGAACATGGCGATCCCTGGGTGGAGTGGTTAAGGGGCTACGGGCTGACGCGCGATGATGGGCACTGGTTGTCAGATGGCACTGACAGAACACCATTAGATATAAAAGAGTTTCTGCTTGAAAGAAAGAAAAAGGATCTTGTCATTACAGGCGATCGTGACAAGGTGCTAAGGCAGGCGGGAATAAATCAGCTCATCGGTAAAGAAATAGTCGTTGAGGGTGACTGGTATTCGGCGGATCATGTAAAAGTCAGTATTTCATCGGCGTTGGTTCCGTCCGCAAAAGCAAATATGTTTGCACGGAAACTGGTGCGTGAGGAACCTATGCAGGTATGGGTGCCTTGTTTCTACGAAACTGAAGATGACTTAGAGTACTTAAGGACCGACAAAAAGGATTATGTGCCGTGGATTGTCTGTCTATCCGGGGAAGCGCGTCTGGATGAGTATGATCCATATGGTGTCTACTGCGCGGATACGAGACCACATCTCGCACAGGACTATTCAACAATTTGCAAACTATCCAGGGAAGATGCGTTCGGTCGGGTCTGGAATAATAATCAGAACAAGCCTGTATTGCGGGCGCAGGCGTGGGGTAGAGAAGACAAATACAGTGACCGGGAAGACGGGCAGCGACCTGGGACGCGGCTATTCTGCGCTTCATCGATTTTGAAAACGATACTGACAAAAAACGATGCCGAGCTGCTTATTCTGATCAAGCTGGAACGCTACGAGAAGGAATCACACCGTACCGACAGCAAGTTCACACATACTGTTGCTGTAGTTCGTGTGGCGAAGGATCTTGATTTAGAGTATTACAAAGGCCGAATAAACTATGTGTATAAATCACGGTTTTGAACGAAAAAAACAACCGGTATCGATTTCTTCCATCGGCTTATCTGCATTCCACATGTCTAGGCCATCGTTTGGAACCAGATTTGAACGCGGTCAGCGACCTGATATTCTGGTCCACGGATCTGTGAATTCTGAGAATCCTGCGGGTATTCCGTCTGCTCCGGATAGTTAAGGTGGCACGCTATTTATGCGCACTCCAGATTTTCGGAAGGGAGAAGTGGTACCGGTTATTTGAACAGCCAAACCCGCGTAAGTCGAGGATTTTGAATGATTGCCCGGGAAGGACTCGAGCCGCCGGACAATCTACATTTGAATTGTCAGCTTGGCTGGTAAGCCTACGAAGGGATTCCTAGAGGTGGTGTTCGTCCACTACGGCGACAGGAACATATTGAGACTTGGATTAGTCAGCAAATAAAACCGCATGGACAGTGTCCTTGGTTACCCTGCATGGGAAGAGTTGCTGGCGATTTATCTTCCGCTGAGCTATCAGATTGGGAGATTAACGCTGATATTGCCCCGGTCGCTTGTCCGTCCGACGACGATGCCGGCGGAAGAGGCTGGCGCCTTGTGCTGACTACCGGTGCAGCGGTAGCCCGGATTCCGAACTGGGTGTTACGCCTCCGGAGCAGTGAATGCCGTCTGCAGCGCCTCTAGATGGGCCC
>CAZMWI010000150.1:6469-7815 GCA_964569945.1 uncultured Ignavibacteriaceae bacterium | reverse complement strand
CACGGTGCGGCGGAAGTGCTTCGTACTGAGAAGGACGTTTTCGCCCGGTTGATGTCGAATGAAATGGGCAAGATTATCTCGGAATCCAGAGCTGAAGTCGAAAAATGCGCCTGGGTATGTGATTTCTATGCCGACAACGCCGAGAAGTTCCTGGCCGACGAAGTCATCGAATCCGATGCCTCCCACAGTTTTGTGGCGTTTCAGCCGCTGGGAGTGATACTGGCGGTCATGCCGTGGAATTTTCCTTTCTGGCAGGTGTTTCGGTTCGCCGCTCCGGCATTAATGGCCGGTAATGCCGGAGTACTTAAGCACGCCTCGAACGTCCCCGGTTCGGCGCTGGCAATCGAGGAAATCTTCCACAAAGTCGGATTTCCGCAAAACCTGTTTCGGACGCTGATGATATCGTCGAAGCTGGTGGATGGCGTTATCAGAAGTGATCGTGTCAAAGCGGTTTCGCTGACCGGCAGTGAACCGGCCGGGATGGCGGTAGCCTCGGCGGCAGGACGAGAGATAAAGAAATCGCTTTTAGAGCTGGGTGGCTCGGACCCATACATAGTACTTGAAGACGCCGATCTTCCGGCCTGCGTGAAAACGGCCGCCACGGCCCGCATGATCAACGCCGGGCAGAGTTGTATTGCGGCCAAGCGGTTTATTGTCGTGGAGAGCATTTTGAAACAGTTCGAAGAGCAGCAGACGGCCATAATGAAAGCGATGAAAATCGGCGACCCGCTCGATGAATCGATGCAGGTGGGACCGCTGGCCCGTCGCGACTTGCGCGACGACCTCGACAGACAGGTCTGTAAATCAATAGAGATGGGCGCGAGGCTCCTGTGCGGCGGGAAGATTATCGACGGTCCGGGAGCGTTTTACGAACCGACTGTACTTACGGATGTTAAGAAAGGAATGCCGGCGTACGAAGAAGAAACGTTCGGACCGGTCTCGGCGATTATTCCCGTCAAAGACATGGAAGAAGCAATTGAAGTTGCCAATGATTCTGAATTCGGGCTGGGAGGATCGGTATGGTCGAGAGATCTGGCTAAGGCCGAAGAGGTCGCCCGACGCGTGGAAACCGGGGCGATGTTTGTCAACGGGCTGACCAAATCCGATCCGCGCTTGCCGTTTGGAGGTATCAAGAAATCCGGCTATGGGCGCGAGCTATCGCACTACGGGATTAAAGAGTTTGTCAATTTGAAGACAATCTGGATAGCTTAGGTCAAACAAAAAAGCCCCGCCAATTGCAGGGCTTTTTTATTTTATACATGTACGCTGTTCTATTGTAGAGCGCCGCAGGAACCTTGCCATCCGGCGCAATCGCACGGTGCCGGTCCATCTTCATAGACGTTTGC
>CAZMWI010000150.1:3295-6369 GCA_964569945.1 uncultured Ignavibacteriaceae bacterium | reverse complement strand
TCATAGCTGCCGAAATCGTTGGAGATGTCCTCGTAACCCCAGCTGAAGAAGACGATCTTGTAATCGCCATCGTACGATACGGCCGAGATTGGACCTCCCTGATATTGGAACATCGCCTGCCCGCCGTTAATGGGAATGATCGAACTGCCTTCAAGATAGGATTGGTGGGCGTAACTGGTATAGCGGACGGTAAGGCCATCGGCGATTGACGCCGGAACACCCTGTTGCACCAGTCCGAAATAAAAGCCGCCGTACGTGGCGTGCAGGTAGTTGGCCATGAACGTGGAATCTTCGGCATCGAGTTCCTTCGCGATCATCTGGCCGGTTAAGAAAAGATTGCCGCCTCCATCGAGATAGCTTTGCATGGCGGAGATATCATCGGGCTGCAGGAGATTGGATGACGTATCCCCGGTGAACCAGATTACAAAATCATAAGGATTCAAATCACCGGCCGTTGGGTTTCCCTGAGAAAGTTCGGTCCAGGTTCTGGTCGGAATTCCCAGTTTATATAGATCACCGTAGTAGGTTTCTTCGTAGTTATCGCCCCGGTCGTCGTCGACAATAAGGAATTTGGGTGTGCCGACAATATGTTCGAACGAATAAGTTTGCGTAAACGCGCCGGAGTTGGCGGAAATCTCAACGTAAAACGTGTCGTACTGCGGTTCAACTGGATCAGGTATAGTGAAAGTAATGGGCTCTCCGACGTTGTCGGTTTTGGTGCCATTGCCGGGGATGCTGGATTTATAAACCGATTGATTGCCGAAAACTATATCGGGATTGGTCGTGGTCATCGTTATGGTGGCATCGGTAGCGTCGAGCCAGGCATTTTCGAGATAGAAATAATACTGAACCGATTCACCGGGGTCGAAGTTGCCGTCGGTGTTGGCGTCGACGAAACTGGAGGAATCCATCACCAGGTTGGGCCGCGACCAGGAAACGTCAAGATTGGCCGTCATAAGAGAATCGGAATTGGAAATATCCCAGACGGATACCTGGGTAATGGCCCCGCTGTAGCTTCGGCTGTTCGGCGTTGTCAGATCGTCGAAAGAACGGACATTGCTGGTGCCCGGATAGGGATCCCCGGCGTCGCTTGATCCCGGACCGTACTCGAGGTCGAATTTACCGTCGGCCTGTTCCACCGCCACCTGATAATGAGCGGGATCGTAGTTTCCCCAGCGGGAGTCGTCGACGTGATAAATCAGGAGTCCGTCACCGACTAAAGCCAGATCGGAACCGACTTTCTGACGGTTTTCCACGAGAAAATACTCGGGTCCGGAATAAACGCCTCCGGCCCAAAGTTTATAAATAACCGGCTCGCGTTCCACTTCTGGAAGTTCGACGTTTGTTATGTTTGACATTACCGGGGTTGCCGATGCAAAACCGAGGTACACCCGGCTCCAGGCGTCGAAATCCGACGGGCTTCGCGAACCGCCGTTATAGCTGCCTCCGGCCATCAGGGACCAGCCGCCGAGACCGTCCGACGTTGACGGGCTTCCGTCGATATCGTACAAGTCGGGAAGACCGAGCACGTGCCCATATTCGTGGCAGAATACCCCGATAGGCGATATGGTTGCCGATGCGGCCGATTCCTCCGGTTCCATGGAGTATGAGCTGACTCTGACACCGTCGACCAGAATACTGGATGGCAGGCTCCACTGGTGCGAATGAATTTCATTGACGTTGCCGGATTCCTCGTATCCCGTACCGGCGTGGACGACAAAAAGGCCGTCGACGTATCCGTCGCCTCCCCCGAGATTATCGAAGCGGGAGAAATCAACGGTCGGATCGGCGGCAAGGACAGCGTCGTGGGTCAGGCCCTGAGCGTTTTGCGGGTATGAACCGAAGCCCTTTTGTCCGTCGACATAATATGAATATGGTTGCGGCATTCTGAACCAGCCGTAGATTTCTCCGCTGATAAAGAATTTGCCGTATGAATTTTCGAGATAAAATTCCGTCATGGAACCGGTCGGATTCAGACCCTGAGAAAACAAAACCGAATCGAATTGCGCCGGTGTCGCGGCGACGGTCCCGCTGGTGTACGGTTTGTCGGAAAAATCGACCAGCAATATCAGGACGTGGACGGTATCGACGACTCCGTTTTCGCCAAGGGCTTTAATGGCGTTAGCGCGTGTTTGGGGGGGATTATCGATTCCTCGTTGATGGTTGATTATGTCCTGCGCGACATAGTCCTGCCATTTTCCTTCTGCGACAAGTTTGGCTTTAACATCGGGATGTAAACTGACTCCTGATGAAGCGACGGCCAGCATCAAAACGAAAGCAGCGCATAAGACAGACGTTTTGCCGATCGACTTTGAACTCATAGTTGTTTTTCCTTTTTAACTTTATTTACCCTCGGGCACAAAAACACTCTATTATATGAAACCGATAAAGGGTAATGAAGGTTCGATCATAAAATCTACTAAGCAGTATCCAGCGGCGGTATATCTCATTATATCAGCATTTTTAAAAAAGTCAATCATTCATATAGCCTCTGTTTATACGCATTGAAGGCTAATTGCGATATTGACATAACGGCAGTAAGGGCTATATTATCATTAACTGTTTACTTGCCGTCAATATAATTCGTTTGGCAATAACGGGATATGTAATGAAACCCGTATTACTATTATTGTTTATCGGTTTATGGGCGACATTCTCCAATATTCACGCCCAGGACAGAATTTTCGCCGAACCCGTCATTCATGCGGCGGGATCGTTTCCTCGTGATATTGTATCCAAAGATTTCAACAATGACGGCGAGCCGGACGTGGCCGTAGTTCTCTCGGGAGCCGACGCCATACTGGTTTTGTTGAAGACGGGGGACGGTCAGTTTACTGTTTCGGACAGCTGTGTCGCGGGCACATACCCGGTTTCAATCTACGCCGGGCTTCTCAATCAAGACGCCTTTGTCGACCTGGTTTGCGCTAATAACGGCAGCGACGACATTTCGGTTTTCCTGGGTCACGGCGACGGGCAGTTCGACGTGCCCGTCACCTAACCCGCCGCGACACTCCCGAGGTCGCTTTGTCCCGCCGTAATAGATCGCGACGCGCGCATCGATCTGGCCACGGCCA
>CAZMWI010000150.1:0-3285 GCA_964569945.1 uncultured Ignavibacteriaceae bacterium | reverse complement strand
CATTCGGGTCAATGCGATCGCGCCGGGCGCCGTTGAAGTGGAGAACCACTACAAGGCGGACAAGAACTACGACCCGGCCGCCAAGGGGAAGATGATCCCCGCGGGTTTTGAAGGTACACCAAGAGACGTTGCCGAGGTCGCTTTGTGCCGCCGATTTTGATCGCGACGGGCGCATCGATCTGGCCTCGGCCAATACCCAGTCGAACGACGTTTCCATATTTCATAATCAGGGAGGCGGGACGTTTTTCCCGGCCGTATCGCATTCGGTAGGGGGGAGTCCGACCGCGGTGGTTGCCGCCGATCTGGACCGGGCCAGGGGAGAGGATTTAATCCTCGCCAATTACAGCCCCGGTATGATTTCCGTCATGTTTAACCGCAGCGATGCATCGTTTGATCCGCCTATTGACCATAGTGCCGGGACCGGACCGTACGCTCTTGCGGCCGGGCTTTTGGACGGCAACAATACCATAGATTTGGCTATCGCCAATTACGACGGCAATTCGGTTTCGATTATTCTCAATAATGGTGACAGTACGTTTGCACCGGCTGTCGATTATGAAGTGGGGCAGTGGCCGGCAGATATTTGTCTGCTTGATATCGACTTTGACGGTGACATTGATATTGTCACGGCCAACAGCCTATCCGACGATATATCGGTTTTAATGAATCAAGGCGACGCGACGTTCGTGAACGCCGCGACGTACCCCGCCGGCGATTGTCCGGTAGCGATAAGTACGGGCGATTTCGACGGCAACCGGGATATTGACCTGGCCGTGGCGAATTTCTGGGATAATAATTTCGCGGTCTTTTTAAATCTTACCAACGGCAATTTTGTATGCGGGGACTGCAACAATGACGAAGCCGTGAACCTGCTCGATATTTTGTATTTAATAGATGACATCTATGGGGATGGACCCGACCCGGACCCGCCGGAATCGGGCGACGTCAATTCCGACCAAAGCCTGAATTTGCTCGATATTTTATATCTTATTGAATCTATCTATGGCGAAGGGCCTGATCCTTCGTGTCCGTAGCCAGATTTTCATCGCAAAAAGAATTAAGCGGCAAAAAATATTTTGCTTGATATTTTATCCTGTTATATATTAACAGGTTAGAAATTTTATGGCTTCTTTTTAAGTGAAAATATTCACTTGACATTATTTGTTATAAAACTTATCATTTTACTAATGTTTAGCGTTTAATATGCAGAGAATATAAATATGAAGTTTTCGACACGAGCCAGATACGGACTGAGAATGATGGTCGAATTGGCGCGCGCCAACAACGGCGACCAGTTGACCCATCTGGGCTCAATTGCCCGTATTACGGCATTGTCTGAAAACTATTTGGCGCAACTGGCGATGTCGTTGAAAGGGGCCGGGCTGTTGATCGGCGTTTCGGGCAAGAAAGGCGGTTACCGTCTGGCTCACAGCGCGGATCAGATCAAGGTCGCCGACGTGGTGACCGCCCTGATAGGTCCGATCGGCCTGACTGAATGTGTCAGCCGTCCGGATATTTGTCTGGCCAGCTGCTTTTGCGAGACGAGGATGATCTGGGCGCTGGTCAATCACCGCGTCATGCAGACGCTGGAGGAGTTTACGCTGGCCGACCTGATCGACAAAAACTGGACAAGCCGCGTGCGGTCCGAATATCAGGAAGTGCCGTACATGAATCCCGATGAGATCATGCGCGACAGTGACGACGTTCCGGCCCAGGGTTGCCCTTAAGTATTGAAAAGAGAGAGCAAGGATAAATAAAGAGGAGTTGCATTAATGCCGGCAGTACAGATTATAACGTACATCTCGCTTATTGTGTCGTTTGCGGCGATGTTTTACAAGGCATATCGCTACGCAACCGCCCCGGAGTCTATGCGCTGGGAGCTGTACCCGGTCCCACACGAAAAGGGCCGGTCATCGTACGGCGGGTCATACCTTGAAGAATTGGACTGGTGGACCAAGCCGCGCCATTCCGACCTGATTAATGAATTCAAGGAAATGGGCGAAGAGATTATTTTCCTGAAAGGTGTTTTTCACAACAAGAAAATCCTGTGGTATTTCACTTTTCCATTCCATTTCGGTTTGTATGTGACCATTGGCTGGCTGGTGCTGCTGCTTTTCGGAGCGATTCTTCAGCTGGCCGGAGTGGCCGTCGGGCCGCAGGCTTCCGGCTTCGGAGCGCTGGTGCACACTGTCACGATACCGGTTGGCTATGTCGGTCTGGTTCTGGCCGGGCTGGGGGCCCTGGGGCTGCTTTTCTGGCGTCTCGGGGATAAAGACCAGAGAAAGTTCAACGCGCCGATAGAATATTTTAACCTGATATTTTTCGTGGCCGTGACCGCGGTGACGTTGATTTGCCAGCTCGGCGCTGATCCGTCGTTCATATACACACGGGCGTACGTCGCGTCGCTGGTTTCATTTTCGAGCGCGACGATTCCCAGCGGTCTGTTTGCGGCTGAACTGATTTTGATTTCGCTGATTATTCTATATATCCCACTGACGAGAATGTCGCATTTCGTGGCCAAGTACTTTTTGTATCATGCCGTTCGGTGGAACGATACTCCAAACGCTAAAGGCAGCAATATCGAACGACGGATAGTGAATCTTCTGGGACGGCCGGTGGGATGGTCCGCGGGGCACATCCAGACCGGGAAGAGCTGGGGCGAAGTCGTAAAGGAGCCGAAAAATGACTGATAAAGATATTCGCATAAAAGATCTCGGCAAAAAAGTCGATCGGCTGTTCCAGTTTGATTTCAAGGAGCTGCCGAAGCTTCCGTACCCGTACGAAGACTGGGTCGATCCCGACCTTCCCGAAGTCCCGGAAAACAAGCGGGCGGGAATTGATTTGTCACTCGACGGCGTCCTGAACGTCAAGGTGCCGGTTCCGGAAACGGAAGAGGGCAAACAGGAGATGGTCGCGAAATTTTTAAACGGCCTCCAGAAGCTGCTCAGCAAAGACAGCAACTGGACATTCTTACGACCGTTTATGCTTTCGCTCGATAACTGCGTCAAATGCAATACGTGCAGCGCGGCCTGTCCGGTTTTCAACGAGAGCGGACGGCTGGAAATGTACAGGCCGCTATTCCGGTCCGATACGCTCCGCAGAATTATCCGCAAATATGTTAAGCCGGGCGGAAAGCTTACGGCCAAATTCACGGGGGCCGATATCGATCTGAACTGGGAAACGGTCGCCCGTCTGGCCCAGATGTCGTACCGCTGCACGCTTTGTCGTCGCTGCGCGCAAACCTGCCCGATGGGGGTCGACAACGGCTTGCTGGCCCGCGAAATC
>CAZMWI010000149.1:0-7845 GCA_964569945.1 uncultured Ignavibacteriaceae bacterium | reverse complement strand
TCGATATTTATTATGGCGGGATGGTCCGGCGCAGAATTGTCTATTAAAGCGAATTTTTCGACCGCGACGTTCTCGACCGTACCGAGCGTTTCCAGATGAGTCGGTCCGACGTTGGTAACAACCGCGATTTCAGGATGAAGTACTTTCGCCAGGCGCGCCATCTCACCGGGAACGGAAATACCCAGCTCAAACACGCCATAGCGGGTGTTTTCCGGCATAGCTAAAATCGACAGCGGCAGACCGTAGAGATTATTGAAATTACCGACCGAGTGATAAGTACGATCCTCGCGGTTTTTTATCATATCGTAGGTGATATCTTTGGTCGTGGTCTTACCGTTCGATCCGGTGATGGCGATGTATGTCCCACCCACGTGCTTACGATAGGCAATCGCCAGATCAATCAAAGCCCGGTGGGTGTCGTCGACAACCACGACGGGGGTATTATTCTTAATTTCAGGCGTCAGTGACGTTTCATCCGAGACAAGCAGCCCGGCGCATCCGTGCTTAATGGCGTCCTTGATATAGTCATGGCCGTTATTTTTCTCTCCGACGATAGCCACAAAGAGCATATCTTTTTCGATAGTACGTGAGTCTATTGACACACCCGTGAAACGTGTCGACTCATGCTTGTTGTCAGCGAGTTTGCCTCGTACCGCTTTTGCCAGAGTTTTGAAATCTATGTTTATCATTGAGGCTGCTCCTCGGTGACTCCCAGCTCAATCAGCGCCTGGCGGATTTCTTCGGTTTCGCTGAACGGATATTTCACGGTCCCGATCTCCTGATAATCCTCCGCCCCCTTACCGGCAAAAATGAGCATATCGCCAGGTTTGGCGCGGGCAATCATTTCACGGATAGCCTGTTTGCGATCGGCGATGACGATTTTATTATCACCTTTGATGCCTGGAAGAATTTCTTCGATGATGTCTTCGGGATTTTCCGTGCGAGGATTGTCCGAAGTCACGATAACAAAATCGCTGTTCTCCGACGCCGCTGCGCCCATCAGCGGGCGTTTACCCCGGTCGCGGTCGCCGCCACAACCGAACAGAGTCAGCAGGCGTCCGGTGGTAATCTCGCGGGCGGATCGGCAAACTCTTTCCAGCGCATCAGACGTGTGGGCAAAATCTATCAGGATCGTAAACGGCTGACCGAAATCGACCGGCTGGAAGCGACCCGGTACCGGCGACGCCGTCTTCAACGCTCGGACAATCGTATCGAAATCGACACCCATCGCCCACGCCAAAGATGCCGCACCCAGGGCATTGGTCATATTGTACCGTCCCGGCAGTCCGATCACGGCATCGTACTCACCGTCGGGCGTAATCATCCGGAATTCCGTCCGGTCGGGGTAAAATTTATGTCGTCCGATCGTAATATCCGAGGGCTTCCCTGCCGCCGAGTATGTCACCACCGGGCAAAGAGCGGTCTTGATAAACGTCCTGAATTCCGGGGCATCATCGTTGATGACGGCACGCTTGTTATCGCCGTCGAGCTTGTACATTAGTTTTTGCTTGGCCCGGAGATATTCTTCCATCGTTTTATGAAAGTCGAGATGATCCCGGCTGAAAGTCACAAACAAGCCGCATTTGAAATCTATATTTTCCACCCGGCTGAGCACCAGTGCGTGAGAGGAAACCTCCACGACGGCGTGCGTACTGCCGGATTGCACCATTTCATACAAATACTTTTGCACATCGAGCGACTCCGGTGTCGTACGATCGGCTTTGTGCTTTGTCGAGCCGGTATCGTACACCAGCGAGTTTATCACACCCGTCTTGTGTCCGGCCGCTTTCAGGATATGTCCGGTCAGCGCAACAGCCGTGCTTTTGCCGTTAGTGCCCGTTACAGCGGCCGCTTCGAGCTTGTTGCCGGGATAATCATAAAAGGCGGCCGCCAGCGACGGCAGCGCCGCGCGTGGAGACTTGACTACCGCCAGCGGGACGCTGACTTCCACTTTCGCGTCGGCCACAACCGCAACGGCTCCGTTTTCGACAGCCTGCGCGACAAACTGCTTCCCGTCGAGCTTGAATCCGGGTATCGCCACGAACAGACAGCCCGGCTTGACCTTGCGGGAATCGTACTCGATCCCTTCTATTAAGATATCACCATTGCCGACGAGAGCTTCCACGTCGACCGGTGCCAGTATGTCAGAAAATTTCTTTTGCATTTCTTATCCGTTGCCGCAAATGAGCCTGCAATAGCTTTTGGCGCTCAAAACCGAAAAAGCCGGAAGGCTCTGTTTGCGGACAGTTCCGCTCCCCGAGATTTCATAAGTTATTCCCTGGAATGCAAGAAACGAAAGGGCTGCGCGCAGGTTTAAACCGGTCAGGTCGGCCATACGAGACCGTCCGTTTTGAGTAACGACTATCACACGGGCCGGGCCGGCCGCTTCGCGTTCTGCCGGTGGATATTGCCATACTATTATACCCGTGGTGTCCGAAAAAGTTAGGTCGACCCCATCCTCTTTGGCCATTTTTTGAGCCGATTCAAAACTCCGGCCCACGAATTTTGGAATTTCAAAAGTTTTGATGTTGTCGTCATCGGCCACGAGATTGACCGACGGCAGCATTTGTTCGGGGTTGGCGATAGCAAACCGTTCGGCAATATTGCGGAAAATGGGACCCGAAGTCCATCCACCATAATGAATCGGCTCCGGCTGATTCAAAACCACTATCCCTGCGATCAGCGGATTGTCGGCCGGGAAAAAGCCGCCAAACGAGGCGTTAAATTTATGCTTTTTATATCCACCGTTAACCAGATCGACCACTTCCGCCGTGCCGGTCTTGCCAGCCAGTGCGATGACATCGGACTTGGCCTTGGTCGCCGTGCCGTGGTCCACCACACCCATCATAAATTCGCGCAGCAGCGAGGCGGTTTCTTCATGCATAACCCGTGCCACCTTGTGAGGAGTCGATCTCTTAATAAGCTGCCCCTCACCGTTTATTATGCCGCGTATTATTCTCGGCTGGTAGAGCGTCCCGCCGTTGGCGACCGAAGCGATCCCGGCGGCAAGTTGTAAAGGAGTCACCGATATGGCATGGCCAATTGACAGCGCGGCGATGTTGTATTCCGACCACTCGCCCGGATTGCCGATTTGACCGGTCGCCTCTCCGGGTAGATCGACATAGGTCTTCTGCCCGAATCCAAACTTGTGGGCATTTTCAACCAGCTTATCCCCGCCGAGACGCAGCGCCAGCTTGCCCACTCCGATATTGCTGGAATATTCGAAAATTTCGCGGAAACTGAGCGAATCGAGCTTTTTATCGTCGCGAAGCGTCTTTCTGCCGCAATGCCAGAGACCTTCCTCGCAATAAATTTTTTCATCGAGATTGACCAGCCCGCTTTCGATCAAAGCGGCCGCTGTGAAAATCTTGAATACCGATCCCGGTTCGATACAATCGGATGCCGCCTTCAATTTCACCGAACTGTTCCTTTCATCTCGGCTGTAATCGGCGGCCGCCAGGATTTCGCCGGTGTGGCAATCGAGAAAGATGGCGACGCCGTCAATGGCGCTATATTTTTCAACCCCGGCTCTGAGCTCTTCCTCGACGATCTCCTGAAGATACCAGTCGACCGTAAGTACAATGGAATTGCCACCGATCGGCCGCAGCAGCGGAATTTCTTTTATCCGGTAGGTATTGCGCTGTCCGTCGCGCAAATAGTCGATCAATCCCGGCCGCCCGGACAGAACCGAATCGAAATTGTACTCCAGGCCGGATATTCCGATGCCGTCGATATCGGTACATCCCAAAAGCTGACATCCGGTCGAACCGAAGGGGTATTTCCTCTTGAATTCGCGGCGTACATAAAGCCCCGGAATACTGTCGCGGTCCAGACGCGATTCTTGATCCGGGTCGAGGTCCCTATCTATCCAGGCGAATTTCCTGGGGTCGAGATCAAATTTCCCACGGGAATATCCCGATCTTTGACGGTACAGCTTATCCAGGTAATGATCAATGGAGCTGATTTCTTTTCTGTCCGACGGGTACGCAAAGAGGGCGTCGCGATAGACGTTGATCGCTACCTCGCGGCCGGTACGGTCGAACACTATCCCCCGTTCGGCCCGGATTTCTTTTTTACCGGTAGACTGCCTTTTCGCAATATCGCTGTACCGGGAGCCCCGGACTATCTGGATCTGAAATAGCCGTCCTGCCAGAACCAAAAACGACAGCGTCACGATGGCCAGTATAAAGACCGGACGGATTTTGCTGAGGTTATTTGGCATCGAACAGCTCCTCGTTGGCGGCCTTGGATTCGCTCACGACCGGTAGATGGTCGGCAAATTTCTTGATGGATTCGACAACTTCGTCGATACCGTCGTTGACGTCGAGCGAGCGGTCGACGGTCAGCGTATACATGTTTTCCGATTTAACCGGCGCCATATGTAGCTGATCGGTAGCGATTTTTTCTATGCGGGAGAGCCTGCTTAAATCTATTATTTCCGCCCGCTTCTTTTTCAGCGAGTCGTGCAGAGTCTTGTTTTCCTGTTCCAGGGACGAGACCTCCCCTACCAGACCCATGACATAGACATTCTGCCAAACCAGTATGCACGGCAACAGAATTAAAGTCGCCGCCACCAGCGCCGGAACGATGAAACGCGAAGAAACAAGCTGTCTTAAAAAGCTATGCTTAAGCTTATTGGTGTGACGATATCTATCTACCGATTCTTTCATATTCTACATTGCCAGTTTCTCGGCGGCCCTTAGTTTGGCCGACGTTGAACGCGGGTTTTCGGTTGCCTCGGTTTCTGACGGCACGATTACTTTGCGGGTCAGAACTTTAAGGCTGGGCTTTTTTCCGCAAACACAGATCGGGGTCTTGGGCGGACAAATGCACCCCTTGGCTTCCGCGGCGAAATATCTTTTAACGATACGATCTTCGAGCGAATGATAAGAAATGACAACCACCCTCCCGCCGGGAACAAGATGCTCTACCGCCGACTCCAGAGCCGTCTTGAGTTGACCCAATTCATCGTTAACCTCGATTCGAAGGGCCTGGAAAATTCTTGCCAGCGAGGCGTTGAGATGCTTGCCGACCAGAACCGGTTCGAGAATCTTGCGAAGTTGCCCGGTCGTGGTCAGGCGATTCTTCTCGCGAGCGTTGGCTATTGCCCGGGCGGCGCGAGTTGCGCGCTTTTCTTCACCGTAATTTTTGAACAGGGCGGTCAATTCTTTTTCCGAATAGTTGTTGATGATCTCGGCCGCCGTACGGCCCGCACCCGTGCCCATCTTCATATCCAGCGGACCGTCGGACATAAACGAAAAACCGCGTTCCGGCGTGTCGATCTGATGCGAAGACACCCCGAGATCAAACAGGAAACCGTCAGCTTGTGTGAGGCCAAGATCGGAAATCACGTCGTCTAACCGTGCGAATATATTGTTTATCAGCTTAAAATTCTGTTTTATCGATTTCAGGTTTTCGCGGGCCGTTTCGATGGCCTCGGGATCGCGGTCAAGACCGATCAGTTTTGCTTCTAAGTCGAGGTGCTTTGCCAGACCCAGCAGGTGGCCTCCGCCGCCGCAGGTGAGGTCAAAATAGACGCCGTCTCGACGGGTCACCAAATACCTGCAGACCTCGTCGAGCATCACCGGGCGGTGAAAGGGTGCACTACTCCTGCCGTTTAGGTGGGTCAAATAATTTTTCCGCTACCTCTTCATAACTCTGGCCGTACTCGTCCAGATAACCCTGATACCGATCCGGCTCCCACAATTCGATCCATCGGTAGGCGCCGATAACCAGCACTTCTTTGGCCAGCCCGGCGTCCTGCTGGAGATGGGCCGGTATCAGAAGTCTTCCCTGACGGTCCAAAGTGACCGACACAGCCGCCGAATGCAGCATCCGGCTGAAATACCTGAAATCCTTGCGAGTAAAGCTTAATGTGTCCAGTCTTTGCTGGATTTTTTCCCACTCGTCTGCGGGATAAAGAGCCAAACAGCCGTCAAGGCCTTTGGTCAAGACAAACGTCTCTTTGGTCATCTCTTTCCTGGATTCGGGGCGTAATTTTGAGGGAAGAGAGATTCTTCCTTTTGAATCCATTAGAGCTACAAATCGACCGAAGAAACCTTCCACCAAGCTTCTCCCACTTTATTCCACTTTATTCCATTATTTACCCCATTAAGTCACTTTTTTTTAATAAAGTCAAGCCATAAATTTCAATATTTTTTTGTTATAACCCTTTAAAATTCAATGACTAAAAGAATTTGTTTAAATCATTCAGGGTAAGAAATTGGACTACATGCAGTTTTGGTGACGACTTAAATATCCGGCCTTAAATTAAAACTTCATGTAAGGCCCATAATGTATAGGCCAAACCCAATAATTTTAAATCTTTCGCACACATCTAAGATAGACATCAATCGGTATCGCCGCCTCTTATCCCATTAATTCTGAGGATGTTACATCACAATTATGTGCCTTTTTTGTCTTCCCGGCATAAGGGCAGGCCATATGCACATTTAGTCTCTCGATTCAGGCTGAAACACGGAGGCTAAAAATGAAAGAAAAGGCCCGACATTTAATATACTTCCTATTGGCATTTGGTACTTTGGCCGGCATCTGCCGGGCGGGCACCCAGATTATAGAATTTTCCGGCCTTTCTCTTTCTCGCAGCGAGAAAGGCTATCATTACAATCTTGAAAATACCGACCGTCTGACCATCAACGCCACCTTCTCGATCCCGGTCCAGACGCTTTATTTCGAAATCTCCGGCCCGTCTGAAACAGCAAATCTCGGCGTGGTTTCGCTCGATCGAACCTTCCTCGGCTATATACCCGACGATTTACGCGCTTTCGACAGACAGCCTACGTCGCTTGAGACGGTCCACTTTGCCCCACCGGAGCCCGAGAATTTATCTGACGTGATATTTGAATCCGATATAATTTACATATGCGGCCGCAGCTACCTTCGGCTGTCAGTCCTGCCTGTCACCATGACCGCGAACGGCGCGCTGCTTTTCAACTCCAAAATCGTGCTCGATATTCCCGGTGTCGACAACCCAACCATCCCCAGAAATTTTATTTATGATAAAATTTCTCAAAAAGATAAAGACACTCGCTCCCGTTCAAGCAATGCTTCGGGCACTTACGGTCTGCCGCTTGGCTGCGAATTTGTTATTGTCACCACTCCCGCTCTCGACAGCGCCTTCAGCGACCTGGCCCGGTTCAAACGCCTGTCCGGGATGAGCACCAAAATCGCGCTGATGGATTCGATTTACGCATACTATGACGGCCTTGACGACGCGGCAAAGCTGAAAAATTATCTAATCGACTTTTACAATTCCGGCGGGCGTTATGTTTTGCTGGGCGGCGACGACAACCTCGTCCCCGTCCGTTATGTTTACTATTATAATGCAGTATCCACGCTTAATCCCGATGATTTGATGCCGTCGGATCTTTACTACGCCGACGTCGACGGAGACTGGGATTTCGACGGCGACGGAATCTACGGCGAACCGGATCAGGACCAACCCAATCTTTTGCCGGAGCTTAAAATCGGGCGGGTGCCGGTCGCAGTTGATAGTCTGGCGCGAAATTATGTCAGCAAATTAATCAACTATTACACTAATCCCGGCGATGGTGATTTCAGCTATTTAACCCGGTCGCTGTTCTTTACGGCCGACCAGATGCGGGATTATCCCGAAGGTGGTCAGCATAGTGTAATCGCCACGCAGACGCCCGCGAATTTCGCCATCGACACCACGACGGGTGTGGAATATCCATCGGGTGACTCCCCCAGTCCCACCAATCCCGGAGGGCCGGCGTGTGTTGACAGCCTTGCCGAGGGTTATGGGCTTATTCATATTCTCGCCCACGGGCGCACGGACGGCTTTATGGTTCGGTCGGCCAATTA
>CAZMWI010000148.1:0-7850 GCA_964569945.1 uncultured Ignavibacteriaceae bacterium | reverse complement strand
TGCCGGTCATAGGTAGCGCTGGTCATGCCGTGGGAACGAAGCAGTCTCAATTTCTCGGCCAGTTCTTCGGAATTGGTCGTCACCATGCCGCCTTCGCCGGTCGTCATGTTTTTATTGCCGTAGAAGCTGAATGCTCCACAGTCGCCGATGGCTCCGGCCGAACGGGATTGGCCGTCGGGGTCTTTCCAAACCGCCAGCGGGGCGTGGGCGGCGTCTTCGATTACGCATAGATTGTGTTTTCTGGCCAGTTCGAGAATCCGGCCCATATCGCACATGAAACCGCCGAAGTGCATGACCAGTATCGCCCGCGTTTGGGGGGTGATTTTGGCTTCGATGTCGTCGGGGTCGATGGTCAGATCATGAGCGGAGACGACGTCGGTGAAGACCACTTTTGCGCCGACATAGCGCGCCGCGTTGGCCGAGGCCACGAACGACAGGGCCGGGCAGATGACCTCATCGCCGGGTCCCAGGCCCAGCGCCAGAAAGGAAAGATGTAGCGCTGCCGTACCGCTCGAAACCGCACGGGCATATTTTGAACCGGTTTTTTCACACCAGAGTCGCTCGAATTCGGCCACTTTCGGCCCCATTGTCAGCCAGCCGCTTCGGATCACGTCGGTGACTGCCTTGACGTCATCGTCGTCGAGATCGGGCTCAGTCAGGCTAATCTTCCAATCCACCTATTGACCCTTTAAATATTTATCGCGATTGCGATCGAATTCATCAACCGCGGTTTGATAGTCCTCCGGTCGTCCGATATCGAGCCAGGCTCCGTCGTGATGTATCACGGCTGGTGGCCTCTGTTTTGAAATAAGGTCCAGAACCAATTGATCGAAGCCGTACGGTTTATTATCCGGAATGAACGACAGGATTTCTTTGGAGGCCATGTAGACGCCGGTGCTGACGTCGTGTTCCACGGCGGGCTTTTCCTCGAAGCCGGTAAGGAAGCCCTCGGTCGATATCTGAAGCACGCCGAAATCGGTAATCTGCCGCCGTTTGTACGATGCAATGGTAAAAAGATTTTTCGCGGCTCTGTGGGCTTCAAAAAACGCGGCAAAATCAAGATCGGTCATGACGTCGCCGTTCATGACGAGGAAATTATTCGGAAGATCGGGTATATGTTTTAGCGGACCGACGGTACCGAGCGGTATTTTTTCTTCGGAGTAATCTATTTTGACGCCCCACTTTGAGCCATCGGTGCAGTATGCCCTAATAATCCCCGCCTGATAACCGACTGCCAGCGTGATGTGATCAAACCCGTAAAATGCCAGTTGACGGATCACAATTTCCAAAATGGGCAGGTCGCCGACCGGCACCAAAGGTTTGGGCAGGGTAATCGTGTACGGCCGCAGACGGCTGCCGGTGCCGCCGGCCAGAATCACCGCCCGCTTAGACATTATAAATGTTTCCCTTGTACCGGACCAAATTGTCTTTTTGCAAAAACCACTCCACTGTCAAAGCGAGGCCGCGATCGATATCTGTTTCTGCGACGAAACCTGTCAGAGCCTTCATTTTCGAGGCATCGCAGAGCAAGCGATGGACCTCGGATTTTTCCGGGCGGACTCGCGCCTGATCGGTGACACATTCAGCTGACGAGTTCATGATATTTTTTATCTTTTTAAAAAGGTCACCGATTGAGATTTCGGTTCCTGTGCCGAGGTTGACGGTTTCACCGACGGCTTTATCGCAGCCGGCAAGTTCCGTCAGACCACGGCAGACGTCTGTAACGAATGTAAAATCGCGAGTGGGGGAAAGGCTGCCAAGTTTGATCTGTTTCGCGTCGCCGGCAAGCTGGGTGATAATGGTCGGTATAATGGCCCGGGCCGACTGACGGGGCCCATAAGTATTAAACGGTCTGGCAATAACCACCGGCAATCCATAAGCGTGGAAAAAACTCAGCGCAACCGAGTCGGCCCCGATTTTGGATGCGCTATACGGCGACTGGGGCTGGAGCGGATGACTTTCGTCGATCGGAACTTTGACAGCGGTGCCGTAGACTTCACTCGTCGACATGTGTATAAATCTCCCAACGCCGCCATCCCGCGCCGCCTGGCAGATATTAAGTGTACCTTTTACATTGGTGTCGATGTAGCTTGATGGAGCGGTGTACGAATACGGTACCGCAATCAGCGCTGCCAGATGAAAGACCATGTCGATATCTTTGACCAGCAAGCGGCAAAAGGCGGCGTCGCGTACATCACCTGAGACTATTTCGATCCGGTCGCTTACAATAATGTCATCGAGCCAGCCCCTGAAATTGAAAGAATTATAACATGACAGGGCTCGGACATTAGCGCCTAACGCAACAAGATGTTCGACCAGGTGCGAACCGATGAAGCCGTCGGCCCCGGTGACGAGGATCTTTTTGTCGGTCAGGTTCTTTTTCATAAATTTACAAAAACGAATTGAGACAAGGCCGCAACGTTATTTTACACCCAGTTCCGTTTGAAGTCCGGCAATAACCGAATCGATATTATAAAAGGCCGGTGTCTGATCTCTGTACGTCTTGTATATTTGCAGTGCTTCCAGTTTTTTATCGTCGTTTTTTTGAGCTGTAAGGACATTGGCCAAATTTATCCAGGTCGGGACATTGTCATGATTCAGTTCCAGGCTCAGACGGAAATATTTCTCCGCTTCTTTGAATTCCGATTGGTTAGCGTAATTGACCGCAATGTTAGTGTAATATTCCGGCCTTGGCCCGAATTTTTCCACGGCCTTAAGCAGTACCTTGTTGGCTTCATCGGGTCGTTGACCCAGAGACAGAACACCAGCCAGCGACAGATAATTATAGGCATTGCTGGAATCGTCCTGGATCATCAGACTGTAATATTCCGCGGCTTTGTGATATTGCTTATCCATGTAATAAAGCTCAGCCAGCTGCGGCCAGTACAACTTTTCATTATCGCCGGTATTCACCATTGAAGCGATGGCCCTGAAGGCGACATCGTAGTCCTTAAAGCCGGGAGCGAGCTGCAGCAGCTTGCGATTGACTTCGCGGTCGTTTTTATAAAGCACTTTAGCCTTACGGTAATAGTAATAGGCCGAATCGACCTGAAGAGCCTTTTCGTAAGCCGAAGCCAGCCCGACGATGGCATCGCGGTCCGACGGTGCCTGCTTGTACGCCTCCCTGAAGAGGCTGATAGCCCGGTCGCTTTGACCCTGTTCCAACGCGGCTTTACCTTCACGCTTGAGCGTATCAAGGTTTTTGGTCGTTCCGCACCCGATAATTAAAAGGGCCGTCAAAAGTATTGAAATGTAAGCGGCTTTTTTATTCATAGAATTCAATTATAGCCGGTTGCCTCTTGATTTTCAAGCCTTTTTGCTTAATTATACCGTATAAGGAACATGTCTTACCGATTATTATTCAGGCTGTTAGTGGTTGTATCCGTCACGTTTACGGCTGTCAATACGGCTCGGGGTCAGGCAAATTCTACTAATATTTCGCCGGGTAAGATATCCATCAAGACTGATATATCTATCACCGGTGAGAACGACCCTTTTCTTATCAGTGGTTTAAGACAGTGTCTGGTTTCTCATCTGGAATACTTGTTTTGGAAAAAGGGGTGGGATGCGACGGCAGTAGAAAGCAACATTTCGCCCGGATCGGATCGGTTGGACCTCGAATTGCCCGGTGACGGAAGTTCATATATTGCAGAGGTTTCCGGTGATATTAAATGTCACCTGTCCGAATCGCCGCATATAAGCGACAGTTTGAAATGGCCGTTTAAAAATATTGATATTTCGTCAAAGATTCGATTGACGATCAAAGACTCCAAAGATGGTAAGGTGGTATTTGAATCAAAACCAGTATTTGTCACAAGCCGCGACAAATGGCTGGAATTCGCGGGCCTGACGCTGGACAAACAACCGAAGGAACTTCCGAATTTCGTCTTTATGCGCCAGACACAAATACTGCTGGATAAAATGCCATCGGCGGAGCACATCCGCGAGAATTTAAATCGTTCGCTCGATATCGAAATCTATGCCGATTCAATTAACCCCGACATTGAAACGGCTCTGGATTATGCTTCCTTTATATTTTACCATCGCTTCGGATTTAATCTGAATGTGTTGAACACGACCAAAATTGACTTTAAACCCACGTCACTTGAAAATACGGAAGCAATCTTCGATTTGATTCGCGGAAGGATTAAATCGAAGTACGGTCCGATGCGGTTGATAATTTTCCGAGCTTCTGACCCGGAAAAGGTTTATGTCAGCGACAAAACGGTTCAGGTTGGTGCGGCCGACGTCGGTCACCGCCTGGCGGTTGTTACGGCTTTGGATCTCCCGGGGCACGATTATGACGGTTTCCGGGCGATGCAAATCGGGCAGCTTATGGTTCATGAGATCAGTCATTTATGCGGAGCCGTGGACGTGGCCGACGATAATTCCATAATGTGCGGATATTCCAACTGGGTTTGTTCGGCCGAATTCGATCCACTGAATGAAAAGATCATTACAGCTGCGGTTTTGAACGATGGACGTCCCGGGTCGATAGCTGATTATCTGAGCCTGATTGCCAAAAGCCTGGATAGCGGAAAATATTCGCTGGTCGATTTTCCCCAGATGTTTTTTCGTTTCCAGAACCTGAATGATCGACATGTAATTTCAAGGGCCTGCCGGGCCGGAAATTTCGGCCGGGCACTTCCGTATGCCATCGAAGGGTTTCAGGATTACGTTTTGGAAAATTATGACCTGGCTCGTGACAATTTCTATAAGTGTCTGGCGCTTCTGGGCGACAATGGTGCGGTCGATTACTATCTTTCTTTGACCACTTCCGGTGCGCTCGCCGAATTCCATGCCATGCAATCGGCCCGGACCGGCTATTATCCGGCTCGTGTTGAGACGGGTGCGATTTCACGCTGAATGCCATGATCAATTTCCGATTTCATTGCTCAAAATGCAGATTCCGTTCGTCATAATCTTCGGTGGATAGGTAAATCGACGTTTCCACGTATAATTGGCGATTTTTCGCCAGAGGACTTGACAAATGGGCGACCTTATTGTAGTTTTTCATCTTTGTATCGCAAACCTTTACAGTGGTTTGAGCCGGAAAACGGCAGCGGGTAAATTCGCCTTTGTCTGACGACGAATGGGCGGGGATAAAAAGTTAAATATTAGTTTTTAAGAATAAATGGAGAAGAGAATGGGTCATAAGAGGTACGCGGCCACATCATTGATTATATTGTTGTTGGCCTTATCAAGCGCCTATGGCAGCGGCTTTACATTTAATGGTATCGGTGTCAAAGCGCAGGGCATGGGCGGTGCCTTTCGGGCGGTGGCGGACGACTGGTCGGCGGCCTATTATAATCCGGCAGGATATGGCTGGATTCAGGACAATATGCTGTCTGGTAATGTCGCATTTTTTCACGACCGCTATTCCGTAACACCCGAATTCAAGTGGGGAGATCAGTTCGCCTCAGGTTATTTTAACGATATCAGTATACCCAATAAACACACCATTAATAACGTGCCGCAGGGAGGTGCCTTAATTCGCCTGCCAGTCGGGGACGCTGAAATGGTGTTCGGTTTTTCGATAATACAGTCATTCGACCGTAATCTCGACTGGACCACGATTTTTGGTTTTGACGGAACCGAGGTGTATGGCGTCCGTGAATTGAGTACGAGGCAATTTTACAATAACCTCGACGTCGTTGATGCCCAGTTTACTGCGGCTCGGACGTTTTTGGAAGATAAGCTTTCGATCGGCATAGGTATCGGTTTAAGAAGGGTGGACCTGAAGTTTTCGGATTTTGTCTTGCGGCGCAATACCCTTCTTGACAACCCGACTTATGCCTCATATATACAGCGCCCGTTCGAAAGAATTCCGGAATGGTACGAAGTCGACGGCAACGGTTATGGCCCAAGTTACCGGATCGGCCTGATGTACGCGCCGAACGAAAGAACCAAAGTAGGTTTGACTTTCAGCGGCAAGACTTCCATAACCGCTGACGGTTCCGGGACATCGACATTTTACATGGGTGACGATCCATCGCTTCTGTCGAATAACACTCTCTGGACCCCGGTCACGGAGCAGTATCATTTCTTCGCCGGCGAGAACTTTGTCAACACATATGATTTTAAAACGAAAGTAGACGTTCCGGCCGTATTGGGCGGAGGCATTTCTTACCAGTTTAATGAAAAGTTATTGCTGGCGGCGGATTTCGAATATGTCTTCTGGTCTCAGTTCAAGGGCTTTGAGTTCAATCAGAGCAATTATAACGGGATATACAGCAGTGATACGACTTTCAGATCTTTTCACTATTTAAGCGATTCTCTGATGCAGAGGGGTGTCAGCTACCCGGTTAAATGGGACAATACGATTAAAGCCATGGCAGGAGCCAATTATCAGGTCAATAATTACACTCAGGCTCGGGTGGGCTTTGCGTACGATCAGTCGCCGGCTTCCCAAACGACGTTAACGCCCCACTTCGTGGATTTGGGTGATGCATATACAGTAAGCGCCGGTTTATCTTTTGATATTGAAGTGTGGAGAGTCGAAATAGCCGGAACGTACACGCACCAGCCGAACCTTACGGTCGCAGGGCTGGATGATGTCAATGGCGACGGCGTGATAGACGACTTCCCCGGAACCTATAAAGCCAATACATTTCAAACCGTCCTTGGTTTTACTTACCGGTTTTAGGAGGAACTGATGAAGAAGAGCGTAATTACAATTTTAATTATAGGCTTGATAGCCGGTGCCGCCCTCATAAGTTGCTCGAATCGGGGCAATCCGGTACAGACATTGCTCGAATATCCCAGTGGTGTTGTTATCAATGCCCAAAACGAGCACTATATTCGACTGCTTGACTATCAGATGTTTGGCCAGCGTTCGATTTTCTTCCAGATTTATTTGCCTTCCGGTTATACGAATCCCGAAGAGGGAGCGCCGATGCCGATGCTCGTTTTATTGACACCTTTTCGCGCCGATGAACATTTCTATTTTAATCATGGTCTCAAAGAAGTAGCGGATAAGATGATTGGGGACGGCGAAATAATCCCGATGGTAATCGTATGTGTCAGCGGCGCTACCGATTTCGGCGGTTGTTTTTACGGCGATACATGGGCGGGAGGTAAATACGATGAAGCTATCGGCAATATTACCAATCCGCTAAATTTCACCGACTCTGCCGGAACCATGCTTGATTATTTCATAAACCTGCTGCATGTCTATAAATCCGATGACGACCCCTACGCCTATCGGGGCACGCGAGCCATTTCCGGAATTGGTATGGGCGGCTATGGTGCAATGAGAGTTGCCCTGAAGTACAGCGAGAGCTTTAGTTCGGTCTCGGCCGTTTCCGCCCCGCTTGACTTTGACGGAGCTTCCGGAGACGGAGGATTTATACCGCTGTTCCGCAATCTTATGACCGAAGTTGGTTCGGCCAACTACTCGAGTATGGACGTCGCGAACGACAAACCGCTACAGTCGCTGTTCTTTGCGGCGGCTACGGCCTTTTCGCCCAATGATACAGGGTACATAGAATCGGTGATTGCCGACGGTGTCATCAACGACCCCACCACGTTTTTCGATAATTTCGTACTCGGTCCGGATGTAACGTTAAACCTGCCGTTTGGACCGGACTGCGAAGTGAGCGCGGTGCCGTGGGGTTTGTGGCAGCAAAACAACATGCCGAATATTCTGGCCGATTACAGCGGTGCTCTCGATAGTACCAATGTATTTTTGATGTATACCCAAATGTGGGATAATTACAGCTTCAACGAACAGACAAAAGATTTTATCAACCTTCTCACGACTACCTATGGTGAGGTACCGGGAACGCCGTCGTTTGACACCTTATCTTATAATGGTGATGTGGGTTTTGACCCGGGACCGAACGCGTATG
>CAZMWI010000147.1:0-7875 GCA_964569945.1 uncultured Ignavibacteriaceae bacterium | reverse complement strand
CGAGGTGGTCTTTCGGCATGGCGGATACGAAAGCAATACCGATCGCGGCTGGAAGGTCACTATCGATTTTGCCCTGACCGAGGGGCGTCCGGCGATGCAATATCTCGGCATGGATACGCTTTGGTGCGGGACGTTTCCGTACGGTGACACCTCCAAACCGATAGAAAGCACGCTAAAGCCGATTTCGTTTTCTAACGATAAAGCCGAAATCGCCCGTATGCGCATAGTACAGACCGGACACGGTATGGATGATTACGAAAACTGCGCCGAGTTCTGTAAGAAGTACCGTCGGGTTTATCTGGACACAACTATGATCGATCATAAGGAAATCTGGCGGCAGTGCGGGGATAATCCGCTCTACCCGCAGGCGGGCACGTGGATTTTCGACCGCGCCAACTGGTGTCCCGGTTCGATCGTTTCTCCCGATGATTATGATTTCGAGATCAAGCCCGGGTCGACGTACACGGTAAACATCGACATGCAGTCATACATCGATCTGAACCATCCGACTGCGAATTATTATATTTATTCATACATGTTTTATTGTACCGAGCCGTGGGCGGCCAACGACGTTTCGATCGACGAAATAATCTCTCCCAGTACCGACGATGAATATTCCCGCTTAAATCCGATTTGCAGCCAGCCGGAAATTAAAATGAAGAACAACGGCCGCGACGAACTCGACTCGGTCGTAATTTACTATGGCTATGAAGGCGGGGAGACGTCGACATATAAATGGAGGGGAAAGCTGCCGTCGCAGCAGATTGAGGACGTCACGCTTCCGGCCGGATTTTCTCCGGAAAGCGGCAGCCGGACTTTTACCGTAACGCTCGAAAAGCCCAATGGAATGGCCGACGAATACCCGGACGACAACACCGCGTCGTCGACCGCCATTGTCCCGCCGGTAATCAATAATGAATTCATCCTCGTCTTCCGGACCAATAATGAACCGTGGCATAATTCATACCAGATTACAGATGCCGAGGGTATCATAATGCGGGGTCGGGCGCTGGGTTCGCTGGTCGCGGATTCGACCTATCGTGATACCATTGCACTTGAGCCGGGATGCTATCAATTTCTCGTTTCCGATACGGCCGGTGACGGTCTCGAATTCTGGTTCAATACTGACGGTGGTTATGGGTACGTAAGATTACTGGATATGAACGGGCATTTGCTGAAAAATTTCAATTCCGATTTCGGACGAGAAATAAACTATTGCTTCACAGCTTCTGAAGACGCTCCGGCGCCGGAGATTTTGGATACGCTGCCCCTGGTCAGGCTGTTTCCGACGCGAACTGGCGGTCCGTTCGATCTATATTTATTCGCCAACGACCCGAGCGATGTACGGATAAAAATCGAATCGGACTCGACCGAGTCCGTCATTTTCGAAAATAACTATACCGCGGTGAAAGACACTATCTTGTCACTCGATATTACCGGGCAGCCGGAAGGGACATATAACATTCTGGTGTCCACCGAGAAGCAGACGGTCAAGCGCCGCGTCCGGGTCAAGCCGAAGCCCTAAGAATTGTCAGCGGGATCATACATTCAATTTGGGCTTTATTATAAGCGCCTCGTTTTTTATATTTAAGATGTTGTAAATTCGCCGGGCACCGGCAGCCAAGCGATATCTTAAACTCCCGGCCTGTATTTTCGTTATATATTGAACGGCAAAATATGGTTGGATTTTGTTCAAGTGTAAATATCGTGAGGTGGCTATGTCCGATATACTGATGAATCGAAAAGAATTTTTGAAAAGCGCGGGACGCTGCTGTACCGGCACGTGCGCCTGTGTCTTGATGGGAGGATTGATGAACGCCAATGCCGATGAATCCTCAAGCATTCCGCCCGAACCGGCAGAAAAACCGAGGTCCGAAGTCCGTATGGAGTTTGCGGAAAAATGGCTGAAGCGGTTTATGAACGTGCTCGATGAAAATCTCGACGAACCGACCCGTCGCAAAGTCATGATGGCCAACGGCCGCAAATGCTACCGGGCCTGGATCGAAGAATCCGGCCGGAAGATAAATCCGATTACACTCGAAAAGTATAAAGCCTGGGTCAAAGAAAACGTCAAGGATGGTTCGATTCGAGTCGAAGGCAACGTGATTTATTTCATGTTCAGCTCCGCCGCGGAAACCGGGCTTCCCGCGGAGGCGGGCCAGTGCCTCTGCACCCTGGCCGAATCTCATCCCGAGGGATTATCGGGAACGTACTGCGACTGTTCGCTAGGATACGTTAACGAATGGTATGAGCTTATGCTGGAGCGTCCGGTCGAAGTGGAACTTCTGGAATCGGCTCTTCGGGGTGGCAAATTTTGCCGGTTCAGGATAACCGTCACATAATATAAATATGAATTGTTTTGACAGGAGCGCGTATATTGGGGAATGAAGGTTTGTTTTAATGATGTTGCCATTCATGAACCGCATATAAATATAGTATGGAGGATAGAATGCCATTTGTACATACTACCATAGAAAACAACATTGCCACGGTGCGCATGGAGAGGGGAAAAGTACACGCCTTAAATGAAGAACACGTCGAACAGTTAGGAACGGCCTTTCATCAGCTTGAAGAAAATGATGACGCTCATGCCATCGTGTTAACCGGGACCGATAAATTTTTCTCGTTCGGATTGGACGTGCCCGAGCTTTACGATTACAAACCCGACGATTTCATTCGCTTTATAACCAAATTTACCGACTTGTACAGCCTGATATTCATATATCCCAAGCCGGTCATTGCGGCCATCAACGGTCATGCCATCGCCGGGGGGTGCATGCTGGCTACCGCCTGCGACTGGCGCATCATGATGATCGGGCGGTATCGCATCGCGCTCAATGAAGTGACTTTCGGTTCGACAGTTTTTCACGGGGCCATGGAAATGCTTAAATTCCTGTGCGGCTGTCGCCGGGCGGAGATTATCGCCGGTTTCGGGGAGATGTACTCGGCTGAAGGCGCGCTGAACATGGGGTTGGTCGATGATACGGCATACGAAGACGATTTTAATAAGAAGATCCTGGATAAAGCCGCGCAATATCTGTCGGTCGACCTGACTTCATTCGGGGCAATTAAAGAACTGCTGCGCCGACCGATTTTCGAACGTATGCGGCTTTATGAAGCTGAGTCGTTGCAGCGGTTTACGGATATCTGGTACTCGCCGTCCACGAGGGAAAAATTGAAATCCATTCAAATAAAGTAGCCGCAATTAAATTTCAAAAATAGTGGACATGCCCGTGCTTATGTTTTTATATTTAAGATCTAAAATATAATGTAGAAATTTCAACGGGTAAAAGGAGGACGACTATGTCAAGGTTACGTTTTATGCTTTTGTCGCTAATCCTTCTGGTTTGTATTGTCTTCTGGTCCGGCCTCGCCGTCGGGGATATGAAAGACAATATCACCTATCAGGGAAATAAAGCCCGCATCACTGTCGGCACTATAAAGGATAAGGCCGATTGCTCATCGGATGAAGCGCGTGCCATCGGGGAGATGCTTTCGACCGCCCTGGCTAATAACGATAAGTTCATCGTACTGGCATCCCAGGAAGAGGTCGATGAATTAATCGATGAGATCGACCTCGGTGAATCCGAATATGTCGAATCGGGGCGTGGGCCGGATAAAGGGCTGATGGAAGGCGCCGACGTCCTCGTGACGGGAGCCGTCACCGGTTTCGAGCCCAATGCCGGGGGTGGTGGAGGGGCTCTCGGAGGCCTGACCAAGAAGGCTTTCGGCGCGGCCGGAGTATCCAAAAAGACGGCCCAGATTAATATGGATATCAAACTGATCGATATTCGCACCCGGAGAATTATCAAGGCCATGTCGCTCGAAGCGAAATCGAGTAAGTGGAAAGCCGGTGCGGCCGGAGGCGGTTGGACTAAGGATATCGCCATGGCCGGGGCACTGGGGGCATACTCCAATGAACCGATGGAAGACGCCATCCGCGAGGTGCTGCGCAAAGCCGTCAATGATATCGCCAAAGAGACGCCTAAAGAATATTTCCGCTATACCGGTCAGGGACAATATACGGCCGAGTATGGCGCTTCCGGATCGACCGGCGGCGGAAGTGGACAGGCTGCTGCTCCGGCTACTGCGGCTGCGGCGACAACGGTATCGGCGGTTCCCAGGAAGAATGTCGCCGAAGATATGACTTTGTATACCAAGTACGATTTTGTACCCGGGGATAAGGTCATTTTTTATGACGATATGAGCAATGAAGAAGAAGGCGAATTTCCCTACCGCTGGAATCTTGATCACGGTGTCTTCGAAATTGCCCGTATGGGGGGAGAGTACTGGATTCTTTGTACGGACGATGGAAAAATCAGTCCCAAGATTCCTGCCGGACCCCTGCCCAAAAAATATACCGTCGAACTCGAAGTCTATATGAACAAAGGAAATGTCTCGCTCGCCAATTTTTACATTCATTGGGTGGATGACAAGGGCAAGTCAATCGGATATTTCAATTCATCAGGATCTTCCGGCACTAATCTCAGCCTGTTTGGTGCAAGCAAAGCGAGTAAGAACCTGTCCAAATCATTCAGTCCGGGGCCGCACTATATGCGGATTATGGCGACCGACCGATCGATAAAGTGTTATTTCGATCAGGAAAGAGTGGCTAATGTCCCCAACGTGGAAGGTTTTAATCCGGCCGGATTTGTTTTGCGTGTTAGCCCTCGCAGCAACCCCGACAATCCCGCACTTTTCCGCGGATTCCGTTTTGCCGAAGGCGGCAAGAGCATGCGCGATCAACTGAATGAATCCGGCAGGATCGTCACCCATGGTATTCTGTTTGACGTTAATTCCTACACGATCAAGGGTGAGTCCTACAAAACCCTGAAAGAAATCGGCGAACTGATGCAGGATGACCCGGCCCTTCGTTTGTCGATTGAAGGGCATACCGACAGCGACGGTACCGATGATAATAATATGACTCTGTCGCAGAATCGGGCCGAGTCGGTTCGCTCATATCTTATAGACAAGTTTGGCATCGGCGGCGACCGTCTTGAAGCCAAGGGCTGGGGAGAATCCAAAGCCATCGACAGCAATGAAACCGCAGAGGGTAAAGCCAACAATCGCCGGGTGGAACTGGTAAAGTTATAGACTCAGGGATCTTCGCAGGCGGCCTTGCGCCGCCTGCGAGTTTCGCAAAAAATCGTCACGTCATCGGCAAAAATACTTGCTGATTTTTGATAATGGAGTATATTTGTCTATAATCGGGCCCCGCGGCCGAACCGCGCTTTGTTCTTGACGGGCGGCGCGCGCACAGTTATAAATATAATGTTAGACTCAGGGAAATTTCAAAGTGGAGGCATTATGCGCAAAATATTTTTGGCTCTCCTCCTGACATTTGTATTCGTGCCGATGCTATCGGCCGGTCCTATCGGTATCGGCGGTTTCGGCGGGGCGAATATCCCCATTGTGCAGGAGGATCAATCGACCGGAACAGCTTTCGGTCTGCACGGAAAAATCAAGCTTATCCCGGCGCTGATCGCCGAGGGAAACCTAACTTTCAGCAAATACGGCGAAACATCGATCGAGATCGGTTCGATCGATAACACGATTGAAGGTTCCAAAGTGAATTCCTATGGAATCGACTTGCTTCTCGGCGGAGGCACAGGCGGTGTCCCCGGTTTCAAGCCCTATGGTGTTTTCGGGGCGGCCTTTTACAATACCTCGCGAGATTTCGACGAAAGCACAACCAGGCTGGGGTGGTCGGCCGGGTTCGGCTTTGAAATCAATCCGGCCCCGAAAATCGGCCTTGATTTCAGAGGCAAAGTTATCGTCATCGGTACCGAGGGCGGCGGTTCCAAGAAATCGGCCCTTGTTACGGCCGGCTTTTTCTATTATTTGGGATATTAAGGAGGTATGGATATGACTCGCATAAAAAATAGCGTCTGGTTATTGTCCGGCCTTCTTGGCGCGTTACTGCTTACTGGCTGCATCGTGGTCGGGACGTTCGTGATCGATTATAAGGTCGACAGCAATCTTATCGAACAAACTTCCGATGGTATTTATTTTTTCAACGTTAATCTTACCGATGATGAAGACTGGCAGGATCATCAGGACAAAATCAAAAATATCGACAATGTCGGTTTTCTTCTGAAAGTAACCAATCTTGAGGATGCCGACGTAGGGATCGAAATGTATATTACCGGAGGACTGACCGAAGATTACCAGACTCTTTATGATAATCTGGACGACATTCGCAGTAACACAACCCAGGTCGTCAAAAACGTGGTAATCAAGGGCCCGTCAGGCACGGAAACGACCATCGACTGGCCGACGTCGCTGAGCAAAGTCACGAATATCGCGACTTTAAAGAAATATGCCGAATCAGGGAAATTCGGCCTTTACGTCGTGGCCTCCGAACCGGATCTTAAGTTCAACATCGATTTTGCCGTGGTCATCGTTACGGTTACAGCCGGCAATTAAAAAAATCCCTTTCAATAGCCCCGTTTTCAAAATCGGGGCTATTTTTTGTCCCAAACATGGTGCTGAGGCGCAAGGCTTGCTGATTTTCGCGCATAAAGCGCCAAAATCGGTGTCGCAGAAGCTGTGTGCCGTAAGTGTATATGTGGCAACGGATAGGTTGTGCGGTCAACACCGCGTAACCTTATTCGGCGCATATACTGCGATCTTATTGGTCCAACGATCTGATCCCGATTTTATCTTTATGCTTGTAAGTGTATGTGTATCCGTATCTTATAGGGCTTTCGATGTAAAATAAAGTTTTTGGCACAACCCCTGCTATTTATTAGGTCGAGGTTAGTTACTCATAAATAGTATGGCGGTAAAGGGTAATTAAGAGGTGGGGATGAAGCAGCCGCGTAGTGAGGGCGCGGTTGCTTTTTTTATGTACGGTATTTGTATTTTATAGATCTTTATGACGGCGAGTCGTCTTTTCATCGTATTTAATTCCATAACGTCTTAATTGGCCGCGATTGCCAGGTTGACCGGGGCAGGAGTAACCGGTATATTCTGATAATATGGATAAAACCAAAACAACGACCAAAGTCAAAGACCGCAAGCTCGGCGACGAATGGCTGGACTGGGACGGCTCGGCCAAAACCGAGGAGACGGAAACCGATTATAAGATCTTTCTGGGGATTGCCGTAATCGCCATCGCTTCGCTGATCGTTCTGGCCGGAATATTTCTATGGCTGATTTATCCTCGTCTGATGGCTATGAGTTCGATTTTGCCCCAGCTGTTTGCCTTTGTTTATCTTGCTTTCAGCGCCGTGCTGGTCTTATGGCTCGCAATATTTATAGTCTCGGCTGTGTTTCGTTGGTCGATCACGCCGCTTATAATTGTCCCGAATCTGGTAAATAAACTGCTGGCAATAACGACTACTATAGGCAAAGCGTTCGGTCTCTCGGCCGATCGTATAACCAATTCCTTTTTAAAAATACACAATGTTCTGATTCACAGCGGACCCAACCGAACCGTCCCCGATAAGTTGCTCCTGCTTTTGCCAAGATGCCTGACCAAAGAGACGAACAAGATGCTCAGAGAGCTGCGGGACAAGTACGGCTTTCTGATGGTAACGGTCGGCGGCGGCACGGAGGCTCGTCAAAAAATCCGCGAACTGCGTCCAAAGCTGATTATCGCTATTGCGTGTGAGCGCGATCTTTATTCCGGGTTCAAAGAAGTCAACGTGCATATACCCGTCATCGGTTTTCCCAACAAACGCCCCGAAGGTCCGTGCAAAAATACCTGTATCGACCTGACCGAAATCGAGGCCACGATCAATCGCTGTCTGGTCTGACGGCAACCAATTTTCTTGACAATTGGGCATTTTATATTACATTGGAATTTCTTGAAAATGGCGGTGTAGCTCAGCTGGTTAGAGCAGCGGAATCATAATCCGCGTGTCCGGG
>CAZMWI010000146.1:0-7926 GCA_964569945.1 uncultured Ignavibacteriaceae bacterium | reverse complement strand
CGGTTTCGGAAAGCTCGAACAGACGGCGGCCGTTGATTCGGTATTTGAACGCCACGCCGGTCGAACTGAGGGCCATGGCGATGGCGTTGCGGTTCAGATACGATGCTTCGGTCGGCTCCGATTTCAAAAATTTGCGCCGGGCCGGTGTATTGAAGAACAGGTTTTCAACTTCAACTTTGGTTCCGTTCGGTGCCGCGACCGGCTTCAGGCTCTGCACCACACCGCCTTCGATGATGATCTCCATCCCGCTGTCAGCGTCGGCCGTCTTGGAAACCAGCCTTGTTCTCGAAATAGACGCAATCGACGGCAGCGCTTCGCCGCGAAAACCGAAACTGATAAGATTCTCCAAGTCATTGAAGTCGCTGATCTTACTTGTGGCGTGTCGAGAAAAGGCGACCTCGATCTGTTCCGGTGCAATTCCGCAACCGTTATCGGTGACGACTATTCGCTTGGTACCGGACTTTTCGATGTCGACGTCGATCGACGTGGCGCCAGCATCGAGAGCGTTCTCCACCAGTTCCTTCAATACCGCCGCCGGTCGTTCGATTACTTCACCGGCCGCGATCTTGTTGATCAGTCGTTCCGGCAGCGGACGAATCCAGCGTTTCGTTGTCGCGGAGTTACTCTTCATCGAGTTTCTCTTTCAGGCGGTGGATCATCTTGAGAGCATCGACCGGTGTCAGGTTGTCGATGTCGGTCTTCTTAATTTCTTCTTCCACTTCCGATGGCTGCCGGTCGAACAGGGAGCGCTGTACTATATTTTTATGCACGCCCCTAGCCAGCGCCGACTGTGAGAACTTGCCCGACTCCAGAAGCCTCAGCAGTTCCCGCGAGCGGGTCAGAGCCTGTTTTGGCACTCCGGCCAGACGAGCCACCTCAATGCCGTATGAGTCGTCGCAGCCGCCGGGGATTATCTTGTGCAAAAATATAATCTCGTTTTCCCAGCGTTTGACTGCCACCTGGCAGTTGAATATTTTATCGTACAATGCCGCCAGCCCGGTCAGTTCGTGATAGTGCGTTGCAAACACGGTCCGGGCCCGGTTGTGTTCGTTGATGTATTCCACGACCGACCATGCGATGGACAGACCGTCAAAGGTCGACGTCCCCCGGCCGACTTCATCGAGCAGGATCAATGATTTCTCTCCGGCATTGTGGAGGATATTCGACGCTTCGACCATCTCCACAAGAAAGGTTGACTGCCCGCGCGCCAGATTGTCGATAGCTCCGACCCTCGTGAAAACTCGGTCGACCAGACCTATACGGGCCGATTCGGCCGGAACAAAGGAACCGATCTGGGCCAGGATGACAATCAGCCCCATCTGGCGCAGATAGGTCGATTTGCCGGACATGTTCGGCCCGGTCAAAATCATAAGCCGATGGGCGTTTGAATTCAGGTCGATATCATTGGCGATGAAATTGCCCGCCGGAAGAAGATTTTCTATGACCGGGTGACGTCCGCCGATAATTTCCAGGTCGGTCGATTCATCGAGCTCGGGACAGACATAGCTTTTCTCCGCCGCCAGATTAGCCAGCGAGACGATCAGGTCGATTTCGGACAGCGCTTCGGCGATCAGGATGATATCTTCGAGAGTACCCGCGACCTCATCGACCAGCTTGGCAAAAAGCCTTTCTTCGAGTGAGAATATTTTCTCCTCGGCGGCGCTGATCATCTCTTCTTTTTCTTTAAGTTCTTCGGTGATATACCGCTCGCCGTTGACGAGGGTCTGTTTGCGTATGTATCCTTCGGGGACTTTGTCCTGATGAGCTTTGGTGATTTCGATGTAGTATCCAAATACTTTATTATAACCGACTTTCAACGACGGAATCCCGGTGCGCTGGCGTTCTTTGTTTTGAAGTGACGCGATGTACTTACGGGCGTCGCGGATAGAATCTATCAATTCGTCAAGTTCGGCGGAGAATCCTTTTCTGATCACGCCGCCTTTGTTGGCGGTCATCGGCGGTTCATCGGTCATGGCTGAACCTATTTTCTCAATGATCGCGCCCAGGTCGGGATAATTGGTGACAATACTTTTTATAATCTCGCTGTTGCAGTCCGACAGATGAATAATGATATCCCGCCCCGTTTCAAGCCCCTGTTTCAATGACGCCAGAAGACGAGGATTGATTTTGCGCATTCCAAGCCGTCCGGCCAAACGAGCCAGATCGGGCAATTGGCCCAGCTGTTCCGGCAGTTCGACGGCGAGGTCACGTTTGTTGTATAGCTCCTTTACTCCCTTTTGTCGCCGTAAAATAGGTGCAAGGGTTTTGTACGGATGCAGCAGGGAGTCGCGCAGTTTGCGGGCTCCACCGGCCGACGACGTCTTATTGACGGCCGCGAACAGTGAGTTTTTCTCGCCCTGATCGGACAGGTTGCTTGAGATTTCGAGATTGCGGACCGTATTGTAATCGAGCACCATGCACTGAGTATTGTCCGCCGGGAGAATTTTAGTAATATGATCCAGCTTGGTGCGGTTGGTCTCCTGCAAGTACCTATAAATAGCTCCAGCAGCGGTTATACCGAATTTCATCTGACCGATACCGAAACCGTCGAGTGTACTCACTCCGAAAAATTCACACAACTCCCGCAGGGCGGTCTTATAATCGAAATTCCAGTTCTCAAATGGCGTGAAACCCATTTGACCGCCCGACTTAAGCAAGCCGACGAATTCCCCGTCGTAGTCATCGGGGTACAATATCTCTTTAGGCGACAATATCTGAATCGATTCGGTCATACGGTCGGCGGGGCCTTCGTCGACAAAAAACTGCCCGGTTGTAAGGTCAATCACAGCCAGCCCGCAGTCACCGTCACCGGAGGGGACATAAACGGCCGCCAGATAGATCGTGCCCGAGGCTTCATAGGCGCTGTCGACCGTGGACGTGCCAGGCGTAATTATCTCGACGACGTCGCGCTTGACCACGCCCTTGGCCAGCCTGGGATCTTCGACCTGCTCGACAATAACGACTTTCTCGCCCGCCTCCAGAAGACGCGCCAGGTACTTATCGGCGCTGTGGTACGGCACCCCGGCCAGCGGAATTTTTTTGCCGTTCAGGTGCCCCCGTGAGGTCAGGGCGATATTGAGAATAGGCGCCGCTTTGACGGCATCTTCATCGAACATTTCATAAAAATCACCCATGCGGAAAAAAAGAATTTTATCCGGGTAGCGGGCTTTGAAATCGTAAAACTGGCGCATCACCGGCGTCAGTTTATCGCGGGACGAGGCTGACGGATTCATCGTGCGACTACTTGAAAAGCTTCGTTTTCCTGTGATTCCAGCCGGGTTTTGAAGGCTATGGCTTCGTCGGAGGAAGTAAATTTCCCGACATAAACCACAAAGTAATTTTTATTGGATATTGTCTTGTTATTTATCTCAATGGGTTGATCGTACTTTTCCATGCGTTTTTTCATATCGCGGGCGTTATCGCGCAGCGAAAACACTCCCACCTGCACCGAATAATACGTGCCTGTGATTTTTTCGGCCTCGCCCCCGCCGGATATTTTCAAATCACTGAAACCCGACACGAGGTCGTCCAGACCGACCGCATCCGGGTAGCTTTCTTTGAGTATGTTATAGTACAATATGGCATCGTCGATACGTTTCTGTTCGAACGAATAGTATGACAGGAAATATAGCGATGGGGCGACGACCTCATCGTACTTCGATTTGGTCAGTCCCCGGCAGATTTTCTGTGCCGCGATGTAATCCCGGGCGTCATACAAACGGCGCGCCTTTTCGAGCCTGCCGATGTCGCCGTGAAGATGGTTTTCATTTTCTCTCGTTAAAAGATCTATATCGCGATCGGCGGAGGACTTTTTTCCGATTTTATCAGCCGCCAGGGAGTACAGGCGCAGCATCATCGGGCGGTACTTGCCGTTCTCCCAGTACTGAAGATACCCCAATGCCGATGACGCCAGGTTCTCATAATCGCCGTCGGCCAGATAGTACTGCGCCTTACGGCAGACATTGTCTTCGAGCCATTCGGGAGACATTCCCGCCTTGAAGGCCGCATCGAGGAACTTGGCCGAGGCATAACCGTCGGTTTCCAGCAACGCCTGGCAGTACAGTACCGACCCGTCGCGCGTCGCCGCCGTGGCCAGCTGACCCAATTCCTTCCGGGCGTCGTCCAGATCACCCTTTTGGATAAGTTTTAAAACATCGTCCGATGCCCTGGCCCCGGAAAAAAACGATAATACGAATATACAGAGTACTAACTTGCGCATACAAATAAAATTGTTTTAACGGCCCGAATAAACATCCTGCCCGGCTGGCTTTGTAGCTTTGGCCGAACCGCTTCGCTCATTGCCACCGGGTTCGCCACGTTCCAGAAGTTTGTCCAAAAGCGTCCCTAACTCTTTTTTATCGCCGGTTGATAAATGCAAACGGGCAAGTTCCAGGGCCGGAGTGTACGCATCGGGGTGGCTGTCCAGCGTGGCGCGCAAATGCTCTATCGCCTCGGCCGTTTCACCTTTTTTCTGATGATAGTCGGCCAGCAGCAGGCGGGCGTCAATATTATCGGGAGCAGTCTCGAGAATATCATTACAGACCGAAGATATATCTCCGTAGCGCCCCAGCTCGAACAATGCTTTTTTCAGCCGTCCCAAAACGAGTCCGGCCCGGGCCGGTGCCGCCGCAACCATCTTGCGCCAAATCTGCACGGCATCGTCGAGTCGATCTTCAAGTACATAGGAATCGCCGATTTTCACATAAGCCGAAACACAGGCAGGGTCCATCGAAATGGCTTCCTTAAAAATGACTCTGGCCTTGTGATATTCCTTATGGTCAAACAGCTTTTCCCCCTGATGGTACCGATATATGGCCAGACCTTTCCTGGAATGGTCGCCGTCGATTTTTATTAGCTTCTCCTTGACTTCAATAGCTTTATCCCAATCGCCGGCGTTTTCATACAGCTTAAGCAGGTTTTCATAGGCCCAGCGGTTGGAGGGTGCAATTACTATCAGTTCCTGCAGTGCTTTTTCCGCCGAGCCGGAATCGGACAGCGCGATAAAATCCTCAGCCAGAGCCCGCAGAATCGACTTTTTCTCGGAATTCGACAGGTTATGCCGCAGTGTCAGATCTTTGTGGACCTGAAGCGCTTTATCGGCCTTACCATATTTCTTGAGAATATCGCCCAGCCTGAGATAGGCATCGATATTGGTGCTGTCTTCGGCCACCACTTCCCGGAATTTGCTGAAAGCTTCTTCATCGCGGTTATCCAGCAGAGCCTTCAAGGCCTCGATATAGAGCTTATTATCCGGCTGCTTTTTTTCTTTTTTATACTGGCTGTAATAGATATAAATCGTAAGTGAGGCTACGACGGCCAGCAAAATTAATATGATTACCGTATCCATAGGATATCCTCGTTAATCCCCTTTCTTTCCCAGTAAATCCTTGCTTTCCTCAATCGGACGATTGCGTAGAGCGGTAACCTCTGATATCAGCCCCTTGATCGATTTATTGGCCTCTCGAAGTTGATTGGTCTGCTTGAGATAAATTGAAATGAACAGCAGCCAGGCAATCAGCGCTCCCAGTATAAATGACCAGAAGACCACTGTTATCACGGGGACATCCATTCTCTGGGCGTAAATCAGATTGACATTTACGGTTTGATCGGGACCGCTGTTATATAAGGCAAAACCGACAATAATCGCAATCACCAAAAGTATCAAAACCGACCTGAAAACCCACATACTTCCTCCTTGGAAGATTTTAGCTGTTTACTGATCGAACATAACAAACCGGACTGACGGCGTCAATCATTAATCGGTTATGGCGTTTTTGATATTATAAAGATCCCCGGCGCTTAATCGGTAAACTGGAATCCCTTGACGATTTCCGCGAAATCTTTCTCGAGCGAATCGAAATATCGCCATTCGCCAATGAAATGCATCATGTAGACATTATCATCTTTCTTGGCGAAAAATACCGATCCGCCCTGGAAATCCGTCACGATTTCGCCACGGTCCGAATTAGAACCGGCACCCTGAATCGATATCGTATATTGAAGCTGCGCCGTAATTTGAATGCCCTCACCATCGCCAACCGGAACCTTGAACCGTCTCCGTAACTGGTAGTCGCCGTAAAGAATAGGAAATTCAGACAATATATCCTTTTTCTCATCGGATTTGTAGTCATCCGATAAAAGAGAATCCACGAACATATCCAGCGGCATCGAGGTCGTATCGACCATTACGGTCACTTTGGGTACGGTTGTATAATTGGGAACTCTCGTATAGGCCGGGGGGATATCGTATTTTTTCTCGGTCAGGATTAAACGAACCGCATCATCACTCTTTTTGGTGCTGGCCTTCCAGAGATCGTTGAATGTGATTTTGAAGGGATAAGTGCCGTCAGTATAGGTATTTCCGTCCACCTTACCCGATTTTTTCTTACCTCGGGCCTGGACTATAGAAAATACTAACGCTGTCATTAAAAGGGCAATTAAAAATCTTTTCATCTTATTCCTCCCTCAAGTTTTCTAACTATTTATCCATTATACAATTACAAGTCAAGACATATTTATTTTTTTTGACAAATAGCTATTTGGCCGTCATTTCGGCGCGTTCTTCCGTGTGAACCTGCCCTTTTTTGTATTTTTCAAAGAGCCGGCCCCATCCGGAGCGGGAGTATTTGCGGATAATCGATTTACCAACAGTAGGATACCAGAACCAGTCGTGATATATGTTGCTGGCCATAGGCGCCCAGACCACAAGCGGCGAATGAAGCGCGATTTTTTCGAGGAATTTAAGTGGACCCTTGCGAAGCATCTGATCGCCCCAGATGACGAACGATTTTTTGGTCTGAAAATGAAAATTAATTTCGGAGATATCTTCACCCAGAATCTCGATTTCTCTGACATCGGCCACACCCAGACCCTTTTCGTGGCACATTCTCAGGTACGGAATATTCAGCGGATCAAAGCCCATCAGCTTAGCCGCGACGGCATCTATTGCCACAGAATCGGCCGAAGCCAGGATCAAATTCTTGGAGTGCGGGATCATGGTTCGGGGACCGGCCCCGTCGCCGCAGACGGTTCCGTCCATGACAGCCAGGATATTCGGGTGAAGCTCTTTCTGCATCATCAACAAGTCGACCAGAACCTCGTGCATATACTTATGAGCATAATGCCTGACCTCTTTGAGCAGACCGCCGAATGAATTTTTTATCGCGCCGGTCGTGGTCGAATGGCCGTGCGTCTTGACCGTCGGCAGGTGGATAATCTGCTTCCCAATATACATTTTGGGAATTTCAATGCCTTCCGGGAAAATTTGGTTGAGTTTGAGAAGCTTAGATTTGAAATTATAAACGGTCCATTCGACTTCCGGCAGGGCCGTGAATTTAAGCCCATAATGGTCAAGGACGGGAAGCCACAGGTTATTGCGAGCGCCTTTCCACGGGTGCGTCACGACCGTCTTGTTTTCAAGAGGGAAAAGTCTATCGGTGGAATAGCCGTCTTCAACCAGAGTTTTAACCAATCCCTCGACCTGCCAGGGCTGCGAAGAACACGCCGGGAAATATTTGGTCCAGGACAAGTTCAGCTTTATAATTGTATCCTGATTGATGTCGATTATTGATCGGTAGTTTATAAGTTCCAGCAGACGGCGATAATCATTGACGACGTTTTCGGTCTTGGTTTTTAATACGGCAACCTGTGATTTAGACATTATCGTTCAAATCCTATTTTTTTTCTTTTAATCGTACCAAGATAATCTCTGGCCGAATAAAAATCAAATTTCCTGAACAGCTTTTCCAGCTTTAACATCAACGTAGAAATCGACCCATACTGCCGGTATTTCTGCAGAGCATTCAAACCATCCAGTTTCGGATGCTCGCGGTCTATTTCCCACGGGTGTATATATAATACGGCAGGGCAGTTCTCGGCGTTAAGGCGTGTAATCATCCACGACGTGAACCAGAGCGGGCCGTGGCG
>CAZMWI010000145.1:0-8169 GCA_964569945.1 uncultured Ignavibacteriaceae bacterium | reverse complement strand
AGTTTTTCTCGAATTTCGTTTTTATTGAAACTTCCATTTTCTTATATAGTCTAACAATTATTGACATTTCAGTTATGGGACGACTATAGATTGGTATCTTTTCTAAATAAGATTTTTCTGATAATTATCCTTGCGGCGGGGACGGCGTTCGGGGCGACAGTCACCGGGACTGTTTACAATGCCCAAACCGGCGACCCGGTCGGGTTTGCCTCGATTCAGGCGCTCGGGACCGGACGTACCATGATCGCCAACGAGACCGGGCAGTACCGTCTCCGTCTGAACGAAGGCCATTACCGGCTCAAATACAGCTGTATCGGTTATCTCAGCGACGAGCAGGAGGTCGATCTGAAGGATTCGCTGACGCTGGACATCCGTCTGGTGCCGTCGGCTATCGTAATTAAGGGCATCAAAGTTTATGACAGGGCGCTCGATCCGGGACAGAAAATTATAGTCGAAGCGATCAAGCGCAAGGATGATATTTTGTCCCATATTAAAACGTACTCGTTCGATTCTTATTCGCGCATTTCGATCACCCGTCCGGATAAAGAGGCCGAGGATTCGTCGAAGATATTTTTAATTGCCGAGTCGCAGACGTCGGGGTACTGGCAATATCCTGATAAATACAAAGAGATAATCAACTCCCGCCGTCAGACAGCCAACATCCCGCCCGAGGGGAATCTGGTGGCGATAGGTGAGATAATAAATTTCAACCTGAACCGTATCGATCTTGGCCGGCATTCGGTGGTTTCGCCGACCGCGAAAGACGCCCTCGACTATTATAATTATTATCTGATGGACACGATTCATATCGACAACAAGCGGGTTTTTCATCTCGAATTCGAGCCGAAAAGCCAATCGGTGCCGCTGTTTGCCGGGACGCTTGATATCGCCGATTCGACCTATGACGTGGTAGGAGTGTCGGTGACCTTCAACGAAGCGCTGGAATTCCCGATGGTTAAAGACGCCCGATTTTCGCAGAGATTCGCCGAATTCGAGGGTGAGTACTGGATGCCGATCGAAGAACAGATTTCCGCCAAAATAGATATCCCGGTGCCGGGAATACCGACTCTCACGCTGGACTTTGTCGCGTCAATCTATGACTATCGTTTCAATATCGAGCACCCGAATGGGACGTTCGACGAGTATGTCCTCGAAGTGGCGGAGACGGCCGACGATGTCGATTCGACAGCGTGGTTCGCCGCTCCGACGATACCCCTGACGCCCAAAGAAGATGAGGCTTATATCCGCATAGATTCGACTGTCCACGCCCCCAAACCATTTTATTCATACCTCCTTAGAGGTCTGGGACTGGCCCTGGTTATTTCGATGACCCAATATGATTTTGTACACTACAACAGGGTCGAAGGAACTTATACCGGGTTGGGTGTCGATGTCAGTACGCTCGATCATGCTTTGAGAGTGTATGCCAAAGCCGGTTACGGTTATAGGAATAAAAGGTGGCGCCACAATTATGGCTTTGACTATGAAGTCAGCCGGAAGAAGCATGTCAAGATTGGATTCGAGTATCACGACGAGATAGCGCACCGTCCGACTATATTCACCAAACCCGATTTCGATCCGGCCTTCTTCGCATTTCTGGCCGACATGGATCCGTTCGATTATTATCTGGAAAAAGGCTTCAAGGCTCGTTTCGGTTTCAGGCCGATCCGCCACCTCGAGTTCGCGGCGACTTATATGGATTTCAAACAGTACACGGTCGTAAAGAATGAGGATTACAGTCTCTTCGAGGATACCGCGCGGTTCAATCCGCCAATTGCCGACGGGCATCTTCGCTCGATCGGAGCGGAACTGGTCTGGGACAGCCGGAATCTGATATTGAACAAAGGCGTGGAATTTCCGGAGTCGCAGCTGCCGTACGTGATTATCAAAACAGGCGTGGAATACGCCTCGCCTGATTTTATAGATAATGACTTCAACTTCCGGCGCTATTTTGCGAGTCTCAACCCGCACTATCGTTTTCTTGGATTGGGGGCGAGCGAGATGTTGCTGTATGGGGGAATGTCCGACGACAAACTGACGCCGCAAAATCTATTCACGGTCGATTTTGCCGGGGAACTGATGCCGGAGAATTTGTCGTTCAAGACGCTCGGAAGAAATAGTTTCAGCGGTAACCAGGTTTTCAGCGCCTATATGATACATGATTTCGGGCGGCTGCTGTTTCTGAAATCAGGTTTGCCCGGAATTAAAGATTTGCCGCTGTCGTTAAGTGTTCACGGCGGCGCTTTCTGGAGCGACCTCAAAGGTGACAATTATCAGGCCACAATTGAAAACGCCCGCCTGGCCCGGACCGCTTTCAGTGAGCTCGGATTTTCTGTGGGGCGCATACCACCACTAAGTTTCAAGCTCTATTTCACGTGGCAGTTGTCGGGATATACCAGCGACGATATCGAAAAATTCTCGTTCGATTTCGGATTCGGATTTTAATCGACTATCGCCGAAAGAATTTCTTTTCTGATGCCAGCGTCATTGTCGGGAGCCAGTTCAGTAGTTAATTTATCGCCAGTATCGATCTCTATAAGCCGATTCAGTTCGGGCGATTCCATCACTTTCTCATCGGCCAGAATCAGGCAGGGGCCTTCGACCGGTCTGATGTCATCGACGCCCGTGCGATCGTACGGAAATCCAGACGATTTTTTGTACCACCAGAAATAAAACGTATTGCCCAGCGGGATGCCCAGCTTGCCAGCTTTCTCACGATTGGTTTGCAACCAGTTGGTCGTGGTCAGGTACGGATTGACCGCGATTGCACGGTCGATGCGTTGGTCGGTGCGCTCGGCATTGATGGCGGCATCGCCGCCGACGTCGAAACCGGCCACGATGAGCGGGCGTTTCAGCCAGCCGTTGAAGTTGTCGGCCGCTATTACCTCGATCAGGTCTTCACCTTCAAAGACGCCCCCGGCATGATAAATTCCGCCGGACTGGCCCGTCGCGCGCTGATCGTAAAGGATGACGATCCATCCCGAGTCGTGAAGCGGCGCAACATAATCAGCAAAATAAGTCCGGTCGGTGTCGGCCGGGTTTAAGAGCATCACCGTGCCGAGGCTCGAATCGAGAGCGGTTGTGTCGGGTTCGAAATAAAGGCAGGCCAGTTGAATGTTGTCGTTGGTGGTGACAGTGAAAGTGTCCGGCGGCGGACTGAAAGAAGCGTAAATTCCGGGATCGTTGGTATATTCATAAGATTCATCGGAAAATTTATCCGGGTTGGTGCGGGCGGTGAAATCGTCGATGACGTTTAAAGGATAAATTATATAAAAGATAAAGACGAGGGCGACAATCACCAGGACGGTGGTGGTGCGCACGATCTCTTTGGTTTTTTTGCTCATCAATTTGGCCATTTTGCTCTCATTTCAGGAGTTAATGAAACTTAAGGTTAAGAAATAGAATCGTATTAGGCAAATGGAATTTTTGGATTTGGTGGAATGGCCCGCGTGCATTGTGCCCGGTCGATCCTCAGATCGACCGGGCAGGCGGCGGGTCTGAAGACCCGCCGATCACAACGTACAAAACGACAACCTGCAGACCCTTCAAAGTTCAGGGCATGCGAGGGCGTCTGCCGGTCACAGAATCGACACCCGACAGAATGTCTGAGTCTGATTATGAAAAAAAATTCGTATATTTTGCATAATTAACGATTAGTAGTCGTAGAAATCGTGATCGATATTTTTAATTAATTAAAAATATTTGGGGTGATTTTTACGTTTTAAGTGGACGTTCGTGGGGGGAATATCGAAAGAAGTCGAGACGGGTCTCGTTAAATCGGTCGGGCGGCTAAAATCCTTAACGGATGCGGTTTTATCGGCACGGTTTTTTCTAAATAAAATGGCTGTAATGGGCGAAATTCCTGTTGACAGAATAGGCAACAGGGCTTATATTCACCGATGGATGATAGGTGTAATGTCTGCAATACTACCTTATACAACAAAGAGTAAGGTGAGTTTAAAGTCTTCATTAAAGACGTCTAACAAGCGTAATAGCTAAAGTCGTAAAGCGCAATACTCCGTTTTAAGTTGGCCGGGGGGGCCGCTTAAAAGACAAAGTAACTACTTGGGAAGTCAGTTGTTAGAGCTTTGGGCAAAACTTGAAAAAACCCCGGAATGGCCGATAGTATTTAAGTAAGCCCTGTCTATAAGACTGACTTGAACAAAATTTGAGAGGTTATTTTTATCGCTTCGTAGTTAAGGGATAACCGAACCGCCCAAGAACTTTAGTCAAGGAGGAAAGGAATGTCCTTGAGTCCGACATATCTAAAACGGCTGGCACTGATTCTCCCGGTGCTTTGCGTTTTAATTTTTGCCGCGGCGCCGTCGTCACACGCCTACGACCTGGAAGTCCTGGTTGGCGATACCAGTGGGCTGCCCGGCACACAGAATTCAGTCATCTCCGTGTTCATGCGTAACTACACGGACACCGTCGCCGCTTTCGAGCTTTGGCTGGTGCTTTCAAACCCTGACATCCTTCAGTTTCAGACTAACACCGATACAATATCGGTCTTGCGATACTGGGCCTGTGATGAATATGACGGCGCAGTCTGCACGTCGTATGTCGAGGTTTCCAATTACTGGGTTTGCCAAAATTACAGCGGCGATCAATGTACCGATTCGACCTTGCTGTTAGGATACTGGAGATGTCTTGCAGATGACGGTATGGGGCATTGCACGGATTCGACTTTTATCCCTGGTTTTGATTCCACGAGTATCGATACCGTGGTGGCCCAAGTGGGTAACCTGGATACCGCCGGAACTCTGATATCGGGTTGGGAGCTGGCTGAGTCTCGATCGCTGGCGGGCACGGGGTATGATTTAAAAATTACAGCCTCTACGGAGGTTCCTCCGATTTCACCTCCTTTCGTTCCGGGTATCGGTTATCCGCAGTATGGAGAAATTCCGTTGATAAAGATTTTGGGCGATATAAAACCGATTGCGGACAGTGTCACCAATCGAACCGTTAATATAAAAATTGAGGCGAACAGCCTGACCAATTTCAGTTTCTCAAATGAAAACGGTAATGGAATAGGGGTGACCACGGAAGAGGTTGAAGACACCCTCTGGTGGGAATGCCAGCAATGGGTCGATCCTCCCGACAATACCATCTGTTATAACTACAAGCGCGTCTCGGTCGGGCCGTCGGATTCGTTCTCGCTGGATACGATCCTGGTCGGCCATCTGGATACAACCAACGCCGTATTTTTGAAGAACGGTTCCCTGACGGTTTTGCGGGGGCTTTGCGGCGATGCCAATCATGATAACAATATCAATCTTCTGGATATATTATTTTTAATTTCCAGCATTTATGGCAGCGGCCCTCAGCCGGAAAATCCGATGCTGGCCGACTGCAACTGCGACGGACTGCCCGGCGCCAATCTCAACCTGCTGGATATTTTGTATTTGATAGGGTTCCTTTATGACAACCCGCACGGTCCGGAACCGTGCTGTGAAGGATTTTAGGCTTAACGGTAAATTAACTTTGGAATAGTAAAAGCCTGACATACAAAAGTCAGATTAATTTTGAGGATTAACTTTATGAAAGAAAGAAAGGAGGTGAAGCTTTAAAGAGGTAATTTTGGATTGCACGCGCTCAGAAGAGAGAAGATAACATTATTCTTCTATGTCGGAGATCTGGTGCTTCGCGCGGCTTGGTGGCTCTCGCCGACGGAGAAAAAAAGATTTCTGATGACCCTGAGGGGGGTTAAACGATTCATAACAAAAGGAATCGTAAGTAAATGTTTAGACTTAACGAAACAAAACAGGAGTACAAAATGAAACGCAGTTTGTTTGTACTTGCCGTATTGCTTCTTTCTTTTGGGCTGGCTTCCGCTGATGTTGGTTTTCGTGTAGAATTTGTGGGCAATTATCCCGGTCTTATTGCACCGAATATGGCCCCCGGCGCATTTACGGTCGAATTCTATATGACCAACGACGCAAATCAGCGCAACGGTTATTCAATGCCGTTGGAATTCTCGGGCACCGGTCTTCTCACCACGGTGACGTGGGTGGACATCGGTGGGCCGGTTGGTTCAAACGGTCCGGAGACATACGGTTACATGGGCGGCTCCATGGAAATCCTGAACAACTTCGCTCCGGGTTTCTATGCCGGCGTTCGTTTCACGACTCTTAACAGCGTTACGGCAGACTACGACGGCAATCTTCCTGATACCGTCAACCACACCATTGCCACGACATCCGGCGGCTGGGCTCCCAATGAGCCGGAGCTGCTGATCTATCGTTGGCACCTTAGCACTGTCGGCACGTTTCCGATAGGCGTAGTTGGTGACTTCTGTATCGACTCGATTGCTCATGCCAACTCGACCCTCGACTGGTTGTGGCTGCCTCCGTCAGGTCCGTTTGGTGGTCCGTATTGCGTGACCATTCAACAGCCTGAAGATTTGGCTCCGGAATTTGACAACTGCCCGACGACTGATATCTCCCTGCAGTGGAGTGATCAGACCAGCTATGACTTTACTCTGCATGATCCCGATGATCCGCCGGGTGCGGTTGTCGGTGCTACGGCCAGCTTAGGTACGGCGACAGTAACCGACGCCACGCACATTCACTGGGCTTATAATCCCGATTGTGCCGACGTTGGTTCTCATGAAGTTACCGTTTGTGGTACGGATGCTGCGCATACCTGCCCGACCGGTAATGATTGCGTCTTCACGGTGTCGGTTCTCAATACCGCTCCGGTGATTGCCGGCGATTGCGGTGAGTTGTTCCCCGTTGGTATTACCGGTTCGGCTACAGCCGATTTCACGGCCACCGATGCCAATGCCGGCGATGTCTTAACCTTCACGATTGAATCCGTCACGAGTGATGGTCTTTCGCCGGATGCAGCTTACGCTACAATTTCTGGCGGCACCGTTACTTTTTATGGTGATGCTTCAGATGCCGGTGAAACTTTTGATGTCAAAGTCCGTGTTACGGACTGTGCCGGTGATTTCGATGAATGCGACGTTTTCTTCAATGTCGTTTCGGAACTCGAATACGGCATCGTGATCGAAAAGGTCGAAGGTCAGCATCAGGGCATGTATGCCACTGTTGACGTGACCAAGACTGAAGGCTCCAACGATATGTATGGTTTTGACTTCCTGATTGCTTATGACGCCTCGGCTCTTAATGCCATGGGCGCCATTCCGGGCGTTCTCTTCGACGATCCCGGTGCATTCCAGTGGGAGTACTTCACCTATCGTTTCGGTCCCTTCGGAAACTGCGGCAGCGCCTGCCCGAGCGGAATGATCCGCGTGGTTGGTTTGGCCGATCAGAATGACGGCCCGAACCATCCGCTGGAAGTTAACGTTCCTAACGGCACGGTTCTGTTCCAGTTGAACTTCCTGGTCAGCAATGACCGGACGTTCGAATGTCAGTATGTACCGATTCGGTTCTTCTGGATGGATTGCGGCGACAACACTATCGCCTATCATTCCAGCGTTGATACCGATCCGCTGGCAGTTACGGCCGGCGTTTCGAAGACCGTCAATGCCTTCTCCGGCATTGGTACCTATATTGACATCACCGATCCGGCAACCGGTTATCCGACGTTCACTGGCTTCCAGCCTGATCTTTGCCCGCCGGTTGCGAACAAGCCACCGTGGAAGGATTTCATCAACTTCTACAACGGTGGTATCGATATCATCTGCTCCGAAGATATCGACGCTCGCGGTGATATCAACCTCAACGGCATCTCCAATGAAATTGCTGACGCCGTTGTCTTCACCAACTACTTCATCTATGGTCTGCCGGCCTTCACGGTCAACGTGGATGGTCAGGTTGCCGCTACCGACGTCAATGCCGACGGTATCGTGCTGTCCGTGGCTGACCTTGTTTACCTGATTCGTGTCATCGTTGGTGATGCTCTGCCTTATCCGAAACTGGCTGCGGCCGGTCAGGCCCACTTCACTCTCGAAAACGGCCAGATCGTAACCGATGCTAATCTCGGTGCGGCTCTGTTTGTCTTTGACGGTAAAGTCGACGTTTCGGCTACCGCTGGTGATTTCCAGGTCAAATCCGACTTCGTTAACGGTCAGACCCGCGCGCTGGTTTACAGCTTCGATCAGGGTGCCGTTATCACCGGTGCTGTCCTGAATGCCGGCGAACTTCCGTCATCGGTTGAAGCCGTCGATTACTATGGTGCCGTTTATAGCGCCAGCATAGTCCC
>CAZMWI010000144.1:0-8262 GCA_964569945.1 uncultured Ignavibacteriaceae bacterium | reverse complement strand
CTCGGAAAGGGCCCCGGCCACGATGTCTTCAGCATTCGATATGGATAATCTCGTAATATCGCCGTTAAACTGGCAGGGAGGCGGCCACATCTCACGGGTAAACGACCAGCCATCGGCGCCTACCGAAACCAAAGTATCCCGTCCAACGATAGAGCCAATCCAGAACGCCCCGGCATATAAATAAGTATTTGGTGTCGGATACGGATAAGCCGCGGAACGGGCCGTTTCACCGGTAATAGGGTCGGTGCCGGAATTGCCCGGCAAAAATCCAGTCCCAAAAAACCCCTGATTGGTTACACAAAGCCCCATCTTGTTTACGGTGTGCATGCCCAGAGTAGCGCAAGGGGCATAGCTGACATTAGGCTTGTAGAAAATGTTGGGACGGATATCGTCGGGATTAAAATTGCCTCGAGCGAATAAGACGGCAGGTGTCAGGCACAAAAGCATTAATGCAAAAATAGCCGATATTGCTCGATACTTCGGGGAATTCATTCTCCACCCTCCAAATTTATTAACAACCATTTTTCGCGTTTTTTACAACCTTTAAGTTTAGCAAATAGCGGTACAAAACGCAAGTGGGAAAACGACCTAAACATAAGTTTTTATGTCAGGGTGAGGGGAATTCCGGCGGCGTATTCCATATATATTACGAAATAGCTGCCTAAAAATCCAATAAATTCGGGACCTGACTCATAAAAAAAGCCGCCGAATTTTCGACGGCTTTTTTGCAAATAATCAACATCACGGTTTGTCAAAAGTGCTGTCGGGAATGGTCGGATTCACTTCAAATGAATCTACCGCAATATCCATGACTTTATTGCCATCGGATTCAACGGACAAGGCAAACGGGACCTTAATACCGGAAACTTCGCGGTAATCGTTCATTTTCACGGTCAGGTTCCCCGGACCCATCATGGTTTCCCCGAAATACATTTTGCCGATCGGGAGATTCGTTTCGGGATCTATTGCGAGTTTGAATGAATAGGTGTCATCCATATTAGATATTTTGACAATTTCCACGGGCGTATCACCGAGTTTGTCTTTGCCAACGTAGACGGCTTTGAAATCCGGGTTGTTAATATCCTTAAACAGGAGAACCTGATCCCGGAACTGGTCTTCCTTACTGCTGGCGACTTTATCCGCGGGCATATCTGCAACGTTCGGTCCCTGGGACATCCAGCCCGAATTGCCGTTTATAACCGTCGTCATTTCACCCATGGGGGTGGATATGATGTCTTTGGTTTTATCCGGCAAAACCGCGATCGACTGTACGCCGATTGTCATATTGCCCTGAGGGGTGATAATAGTAACGTTTTGCTTGGCTGAGGTTGCGTTTACTTTCGCGAAGTTGTCGGCTCCGCCGCAGGCGTCGACGGCCTTTTTAAGCAAATCCATGCCCTTTGCGAGCGTTTCATCGTTTTCTGTAACCTCTTCAGCGACCGCGCCGCTCGGTATTGTTATATCCACGTCGGTGACCTGTCCCAATGTAGAGAGCGGTTTATCATATTTGTCGGGCTGACCAACGACCACGATCTTAAGATCATCGGGGTGGAAGCGGCGTTTGGCCACGTCGACGACATCCTGGGGAGTGACGTTTTCGATTTTATCTTTCAACGTAAACAGGAAGTCCTGGGGAAAACCGTAATAATCGTAGTTCATCATGCGGTTGATAATCTCGCCTTTGGAGTCGAATTTGAATACGAACGAATTCAGGAATGATTCCTTGGCGCGTTTCATTTCATCGGGAGTCGGAGGATCAGTTTGCATGCCTCTGATTTGGTCTTTCATCGTTTCGATAGCATCCACGGTCGATTCGAGCTTGGTTATGGCGTAGCAGTAAAAAATCCCCGGGTAGGAGATATTTGTGGAATAATCGCCCGACGTCGAATAAGCGAGGCCTTTGCGAGTTCGGACTTCGTTAAAAATTCGACCGCCGAAGCTGCCGAGAATCGAATTGGCGACGGTAATTGCGTAATAATCGGAGTCCCCGGTTAATCCGCCGATATGACCCAGTAGAACGCTCGACTGGGTTATGTCGTCCTTTTCAATGCTGTAAACGCCAGCCTCATATTTATAATTCACTTCGGGCAAAGCCGGGACGGGGCCAGACCCCTTCGGCCAGTCGGCAAAGTATTTCTTAATCTTGTCCAGCATATCTTTTTTATTAAAATCGCCCCATATGGCTATCTGGACATTTTCCGGGGTTACGTACTTGTCGTGAAAGGCTATCATGTCGTCGCGAGTAATGGCGTTAATGGTGGCATATTCCGTATTACGAGCGTAAGGGGAATCGTCCCCGTAAATGGCCTTGCGGAATTCCCTGATGCAGATGGAAAATGGTTCGTCATTTCTCGATGATATCGCCGTCCTTTCCGAGCTTTTGGCGATGTTTATTTTATCCTCGGCGAACTGAGGAGTGCGCAGCACGTCGGACAGAATTACCAATCCAGTGTCGACGTAATCGGAAAGAATGTTCATGCTGGCGCTGCCGCTGGTACGGCCGATATTCGTTTCGACCGATGCGCCTATGGCTTCCAGCGTTTCGTCTATTTGGTCACCGGTCATACGAGCGGTGCCACCGGTTCGCATAACGTCACCGACCAAAGAGCCCAGACCGACTTTATCGGCCGGATCGAGATAGCTGCCCGCAGAGAGTCGAACCGAGGCGTGCACAATCGGCAGTTCGTGATCTTCGAGCAAATATACATGAATGCCATTGTCGAGAGTGACTTTCTGAATGTCGGGCATTTGCACTTCATGGAGCTTGGGGTATTTTAGCTTATCAACCGTTCGCTCGGCAAATCCAGTCGTGCCGATCAGCAAAACCGAAACGACCAGGAAATAAATGCAATATTTGTTTATCCTTTTCATGGTTATCTCCTTATTGAGTCTCTTCCGGTTTATCGATTGACCCCGTAACCCTCAGCGAGGGGTCGAGGTACTTCTTCGCGACACGTCTCAAATCTTCTGTAGTCAGCGCGTTAATCTTGTCCAGTTCCATGAACAGGTTTTTCCAGTCTCCCGTTTTATTTTGGTACGACGCGAGCTGACTGGCCATACCGTTATTGGAACCCATGAGATTTATCAAACCGGCCTTGTACTGAGCCTTGATCTTTTCCAGCTCGCTTTCGGGGATCAGTTCATTTCGGACCTTATCGATTTCGGCCAGGACGGTTTTTTCATTTTCGGCGTTGCTCGATTCATTCGAAGGAACGCACAAAACCGAAAACATCGAGGCGTATTTGCTCCCGGGATAACCGGTAAAAGCCTGCACTTCGACAGCCGTCTTATCTTCTTTGACCAGTTTCTTGTACAATACCGACGTTCTTCCCGAACCGAGATAATCGGCCAGAGCGTTTAAAGCGTGCCAATCCGGATGGACATCAGAAGGTATGTGGTAACCTATCAGAAACAGAGGCTGAGAGTTTTCGTACATGGTCGTGGTACGGATGCCGTACGGTTCCGATTCCCGGATATCGACCGGGCGGGCGGGCTTTTTATCCTCAAGCTGCCCGAAATATTTATCCGCAAGTTTTATGGCGTTTTGAGGGTCGACGTCACCAACGATAGCGACCACCAAATTGCGCGGCACATATTCTTTATTAAACTGCTCACGCATGACTTTGCGGCTGTAATTCTGGATTTCGTTCATTTCGCCGGTCAGACATTTGCCGTACGGGTGCGAATTATAGGCAAGTCCGGGATATTCGGATCGGAACAGGCGACCGGTCGGCATCGATTCGACGCGGTACCGTCTTTCTTCGGCAACGACCTGTTTTTCCTGGAAAAACTCGCGCAGGATCGGCTCTTTGAATCGAGTCGATTCCAGATACATCCACAATTCCAGCTTGTTGGACGGCAGGCTCATGTAATAAACCGTATTGTCGAAACCCGTCCCGGCATTTTTGCCGACGGCGCCTTCCATCTCCAGAAGCTGGCTGTATTCATTGCTGACCACATACTGCTCGGCCGAATCGGTAGCGGCCTGACGTTCTTTCTCGAGCTCGGCCAGTTTGGTCGAATCGGCCAGATCGCCTCTGGCGCGTTCATCGAGGATCAGTTCAAAAATGCGGTCCTCTTCGTCCATCCATTTTTTTTCTTTATTGTAATCGGTCGTGCCTATTTCCTTGTTTCCCTTGAAGGCCATGTGTTCGAACATGTGGGAAATACCCATCGAACCCATCGGGTCGTCGGCGGCGCCGTAGTTGACGTTGGTGAAACATGAAACGACCGGGGCGTCATGCCTGGGATAGACAATCAGGGTCAATCCATTGGCGAGTTTGTGCTCGACGATTTGGTTTTCGACTTCGGAAAAGTCGAATGAATAAGCCGTCGATGCCAGCAATAAAAGAAGAAAGCCAAGGACTCCGATTCCTTTGATTTTGCTGTCCATTCAATTCCTCCTGAGTTATTTAAATTAGATAAATTATTCCCGAACCAATTATTTGGTCGCTTGATGAAAAAAGTTTTTTCGGCATAATTTGATAAGATTAAAATTATTCTGCGATTTGTCAATATGAAGATTCATTAGAATTTCAGGCAGTATCCATACATAGTTGCTCCGGTTTGTTGCACGGTCTATTATAAAATGTTTTATGGGGCTTTTGGTTCCAAAAGAAAACCCCGACTATTGCCGGGGTTTAATAATATCTATATCAGCAGAGTTACCACCATTTAACCAGTTTGGGGATCCGGTTGTGGATTAGATTATCGTTTTTCGGTATGATGCGCGCGGCGATCCCAAAGCGTCCCGATTCTTTGCAGACAACTTCGGTAGTATAAACGAAAATGCCTCCTTCTCCGGAGCCGTCTTTAAGATTGGCCTTAACCGGATCGTAGTTGTTCATCTGTTCGAGAGAATTAAGGTTTCCGGCGATAACTTCAACGTCGATATCTTTGGGTGCAATTTCGCCCAGCCGGACTCTTAGTTTCACCGGCAATACATCACCGACGCGGGGAGAGGTGTCCATTGATGGTGTTTCGACGTCTTCAAAACCGACGTTATCCCAGCGAAGAGACAGTTCCTTTTGCCATGACGCCAAAGATTTGGCAACCGCGAACTCATCCGTGCAGAATTTACGGCAGGCATCCATAGCGGGCACATAGAAATCGCGGGTATAATCGCGAACCATGCGGAAGGCACTGAAGTCGTTGCAGGCCATTTGAATGGAATTTTTCATCATTTGGACCCATTCCACGGGAAGTCCGGCGCTGTTACGTTTGTAAAACAGCGGGATGACTTCGCGCTCAAGAGTGTCGTATAGGAATTGGCCGTCGAGTTTGTCCTGAATCTCGCGGTTCTCGTATTCTTCACCATTGCCGATTTTGAAACCGGTGTCGGGAGTGTACCCCTCGCACCACCAGCCGTCGAGAATGGAGACGTTTACCGCTCCATTGAGGGCGGCCTTCATGCCACTGGTGCCCGAGGCTTCCTGAGGTCGCCGGGGATTGTTTAGCCAGACATCGACACCCTGAACCAGATAGCGGGCGACGTTGATATCGTAGTCTTCAAGAAATACCACCCGACGGCGGAAATCCTCGCCGGAAGCGATATTCAGGATTTCTTTTATAATTTCTTTGCCGGGGTTATCCAAAGGATGGGCCTTGCCGGCGAGCATTATCTGGACCGGTTTTTCCGTATTCCAGAGTATTTTCTTAAGCCGGTCAATGTCCTTAAAAAGCAATCCCGCCCTCTTATATGTCGAGAACCGTCGGGCAAAACCGATGGTCAGGACTTGCGGATCGAGGACTTCATCGGCCTGTTTTATGTCGAGAGCGCTGGCTCCGCGATGCCCGAGCTGACCTTTGAGGCGTTTGCGCGCAAAAAAGACTAGGCGCTCGCGGCGTCTTTGATGAACCCTCCAGAGCTCCGCATCGGGTATTTTCTGAATGGCATCCCAATCTTCAAAACGCGACGGCTGCTTGGTAAATTTGGGGCCGAAATAGGTATCGAAAAGATCGACGAGATCGTGACTGAGCCAAGAACGAACATGTACACCGTTGGTGATCGACTTGACCGGGATTTCTGCAACCGGCAGATTGGGCCAGATATTGTGCCACATCTTACGGGTAACCTGTCCGTGGAGTTTTGACACACCGTTATTGAAGGCGGTCAGTTTCAGGGCTGCAACCGTCATACAGAACGGCTCTTTATCGTCCGACGGAAAGACCCGACCGAGCGCCAGGAACTGGTCCCAGTTCAGCCCGATTTTTTCAACGTACTCCTTGAGATAGCGTTCCAGGAGTTTGGGGTCGAAGGTTTCATTCCCGGCGGGGACAGGTGTATGCGACGTGAAAACCGTCGTCGGCCAGACAACCTGGACGGCTTCATCGAAATTCAAACCGTGATCGTCGATGAGAGAGCGAATTCTTTCCAGCAGTAAAAATGCCGAATGGCCCTCGTTCATATGATAAACCGATGGCTGTATTCCCAACGCCTTTAAGGCTTTAACTCCGCCGATGCCGAGCAGGATTTCCTGCCGGAGACGAGTGTCTTTATCGCCGCTGTAAAGAACAGAAGTGATCTCTCGGTATTTGGTCGAGTTTTCGGGAATATTGGTATCCAGCAGATAGAGCGGGGTCACGCCCACCATAGCTTTCCAAACCTGCACGTGGACGGGCGTGCCGGAGAAATCGACAGCGAACGTTATCGGGTTGCCATCGGCGTCCTTTTCAAGCGTCACCGGCATATGGTACCAGTCGTTTTCTTCATAGCGCTCCTGTTGCCATCCGTCGGAGGAAAGAAACTGCCGGAAATATCCGTAACGGTAAAGCAAGCCCATCGCGACCAGAGGCAGGCCCATATCGCTGGCGGCCTTAAGATGATCTCCTGACAGGACTCCCAGACCGCCGGAATATATCGGCAAGCCGGTGTCGATACCGTATTCGCAGGAAAAATAGGCTATGCGAGCTTGTTTATGCTGCCCGAACTTGTCATCGAACCAGCGCTTGGAATCGAGATAAGATTTGTAATCGGTGTAGACGCGGTCGAGGCTGGCCAGAAAAGCCTCATCAGAGGCGACTTCCTCGAGCTTTTTTTGCGGCAGGTAGGCCAGCATTTCAATGGGATTCTGGTAGGACTTTTCCCACATTTCGCTGTCGATACGGATGAAAAGCCGGACTATATCCCAATTCCACGAAAACCACAGATTCATGGCCAGTTCGCGAAGGGGTTGGATTCTTTCAGGTAAATTGGGCAGGACCAAAAATTGCTTGACTCTCATATTCGATGACTCTGTTTAAAATTCCTTTTTTGCGCGGACACCGTCCATATGTGTCATGTCGTCAGTTAACCTTATGAATTTATATCAATTATGTTTTATATACAAGATATTTTGCCGATCTTAAAGCTAATCTGTATAACATAGGAGAACGATAATCCTTAATAAAATCAGGGAGATTAAAAATGGAAAAGAATCTTGCAATGTACGGCTTGACCAATACGGGACAGATAAATTGGAATCTTCCGACCCCCGCTTTGTATGAAGAAATCGTGAGAAATCGCGAAGGTTTTGTAGGACATCTGGGACCGATCGTGGTGCGAACCGGCCACCATACCGGCCGTTCACCTAAAGATAAATTCACCGTCGATGAACCGTCGTCGCACGACAAAATCTGGTGGGGCAAGGAAAACCGGCCCTTCACGCCGGAGCGGTACGACGCGCTGTATTTCCGGGCGCTGGCGTATTTGCAGGGCAAACAGCTCTATGTCCAGGATTGCTATTCCGGCGCCGATGAGAAATACCGCATGCCGGTGAGAATTATCAACGAAACCGCGTGGCACAATCTGTTCGCCCGAAATATGTTTATAAGAGCACAAACTGAAGAAGAGCTGGAAAATTTCGAGCCGCAGTTCACGGTTTTGCATATGCCGCATTTCCACGCCGTTCCGGAGCTCGACGGCACCAATTCCGAGGCATTCGTCATATTGAATTTCGCCAAGAAGATGGTTCTGATCGGCGGAACCCAATACGCCGGTGAGATAAAGAAGGCTATCTTTACGGTCGCGAATTATTTATTGCCTCAGAAAAGCGTCCTGACCATGCACTGTTCGGCCAATATGGGCCAGGATGACGACGTGGCGATCTTTTTCGGCCTGTCCGGAACCGGCAAAACGACGCTTTCGACCGAACCCGAAAGAAGGCTGATCGGTGACGACGAACACGGCTGGAGCGATAACGGCGTGTTCAATTTCGAAGGCGGCTGCTACGCTAAAGTTATCAAGCTTTCCCAGGAAGGCGAGCCGGAAATTTACGAGTGCAC
>CAZMWI010000143.1:0-8265 GCA_964569945.1 uncultured Ignavibacteriaceae bacterium | reverse complement strand
GGTGGCCGCACGGTCGGCGCCGGTGTCATCACCGAAGTTATCGAATAGCGAGGTTTGATAGAAAATACTTACTGACAGGCCAGTAGCTCTAATGGTAGAGCGCCGGTCTCCAAAACCGGATGTTGGGGGTTCGAGTCCCTCCTGGCCTGCATATTAAAACTATAAATCAGGACAGACTGATGTTTGGTAAAATGATCAAGTTTTTACAGGAAGTCCGGACGGAACTGAACAAGGTTACGTGGCCGACTAAACAGGAATTGATCGGTTCGACCATCGTGACGGTTGTCGTCACGCTGATTCTTTCGGTCTTTATTGGACTCGTGGACCGAATTTTGTCGTTGGTGACAAAGAATATTTTTGGTTAAAGGAATTAACCCATGGCGCTTCGCTGGTACGCGGTACATACATATTCCGGTCATGAGCAAAAGGCCAAGAAATATCTTGAGTCGGCCGTAGCTACAGCCGGGCTGGAATCAAAATTCGGGCAAGTGGTGGTCCCGACCGAACAGGTCACGGAGATGAAACAGGGCCTCCGCAAAACGTCGACCAAGAAATTTCTGCCCAGTTATATTTTAGTTGAGATGGAACTCGACCGTGCAACGCAGAACCTGGTCGTTTCCACCCCGAGCATAACGAATTTCGTAGGAGCGGCGGGCAAACCACAGCCGCTCAGAAAATCCGAAGTGGAACGGATAATGGGTCAGATCGACCGCTCGCGCACCGAAGAAGCTACCGAAGTGCCGTACCAGGCGGGGGATGCTGTCAAAGTCATCGACGGTCCGTTTGCGGATTTTTCGGGATTCGTCAGCGAGGTCAACCTCGAACGCAAGAAAGTAAAAGTAATGGTATCGATCTTCGGACGGCCGACCCCGGTCGAACTCGATTTCCTTCAAATAGAACCGGTTAAACAGAAAAATCAGTCTTAATTTGATATCGGAGTAATAAATTGGCCAAGAAAATACAGACGTACATCAAGCTGCAGATTCCGGCCGGAAATGCCAACCCGGCGCCCCCGGTGGGACCGGCTCTCGGCCAGCACGGCGTAAATATAATGGAGTTTTGCAAAGCTTTCAACGCCCAGACACAGAGTCTCGGCGGAATTTTGACGCCGGTCGTGATTACGGTTTATGTCGATAAGTCGTTTACGTTTATCACCAAAACCCCGCCCGCATCGACTCTGCTGAAAAAAGCGGTCAAGGTCCAAAAAGGATCGGGCGAGCCAAACCGTAATAAAGTCGGAAAAGTTACGCAGAAGCAGCTGCGCGAAATAGCAGAATTGAAAATGACCGACCTGAATGCCGCCAGCGTGGAAAACGCGATGATGATGATCGCGGGCACGGCGCGTTCGATGGGTCTGGATATAGAAACCTAAAAACCGATTTCGTCATTACCTGGCGCGCATGGCACGCGAGCAGGGAGAAAGAGAAGTTATGAGACATTCCAAACGGTACAGTACCATCCGGGAAAAGGTTGACCGTAACAAACTCTATACGATCGAAGAAGCCGTCGGTCTTATTAAAGAGACAGGTGTTGCCAAATTCGATGAAACGGTAGAGCTGTCGGCCCGACTCGGGGTGGATCCCAAACACGCCGATCAGATGGTTCGCGGGACGGTGGCCCTTCCTCACGGAACGGGCAAAAAGGTCCGCATCCTGGTTTTTGCGGTGGGTGAAAAAGAACAGGAAGCCAAGGCAGCCGGAGCCGATTTCGTCGGTTCGGACGACCTGGTTGAAAAAATCAAAGGCGGCTGGTTCGATTTCGATGTCGCGGTCGCTACGCCCGATATGATGAAAGTCATGGGCGCGCTGGGCAAGCTGCTCGGCCCGAGAGGCTTGATGCCCAATCCCAAAGCCGGCACGGTCACCATGGACGTTGCCAAAGCCGTCCAAGAACTGAAGGCCGGACGTATCGAATACCGTGTCGATCGACAGGCCATCGTCGCGGTCCCGGTCGGCAAAGTTTCGTTTACTCATGAACAGCTCGCTGATAATATAAAAGCCTTCATCGACGCTTTGATTAAAGCCAAACCGTCGACAGCCAAAGGTACGTATATGAAGGGTGTTTCGGTCAGTTCGACAATGGGAATCGGAGTCAAACTGGATCATCAATCTCTTGTTACGGATTTGAAGAAAGGATAGAACCATGCCGAAGCCGGAAAAAATAGAAGCTGTTGATAAGCTGAAACAAATAATGAACGATGCCTCATCGGTTTTCGTAACCGATTATACGGGGCTCAACGTCGAAGAAATTACCAAGCTCCGCAAAGATTTGCGTGAGAACTCCATAAAGTACCTGGTGGCCAAAAACACCCTGTTGAAAATCGCCGCAAGCGAATCCGGTCTGGAAAAGCTGAATGAATTCTTTAAAGGACAAACCGGTCTCGCCTTCGGCGCCGACGATCCTTCGGTGGCCGCCAAGATATTGTATGATTCGTTTAAGAAAATTGAAAAGCCGATAATTAAGGCTTTTATCCTTGAAGATGAATTTTACTCCGGAAGTGAAATTACCCGTCTGGCCGACCTTCCAACTAAGGAAGTCTTGTATTCGATGATCGTGGCGTCGGTCGAATCGCCGCTGACCAGCCTGGTCGGCAGCATTGATGGTATCTTCCAGGAACTGATTGCAACACTGGATGCTCTGGAGCAAAGCAAGGCATAGGATTTTTTGCGGGCTTTAGCCGAGGCCCGGATCAAGCTTCTACACGGAATGCCCGTTCGTGTGATCCAGGGGTGCGGCAATTGATATAATAAGAAAGATAAAAAGAATATTGGAAAGGTTAGAACAGTGGCTGAGAACAAAGTAATCGATGAAATCGTAGAGAAGATTGCCTCACTTTCGGCAATGGATTTGGCTGATTTATCGAAAGCCATACAGGATAAATTTGGCGTTACCCCGATGGCCCCCGTCGCCGCAGCGGCTCCGGCAGCCGGAGGCGGCGAAGCCGCGGCTGAAGAAAAGACCGAATTCGACGTCATGCTCAATGCCGCCGGCGACAAGAAAATCCAGGTTATTAAGGTCGTGCGCGAACTGACCAGTCTTGGGCTCAAAGAAGCCAAGGATTTGGTCGACGGCGCACCGGCCAAAGTCTTGGAAGGTGTCTCCAAGGACGACGCCAACAAAGCCATCGAGAAATTGCAGGAAGTTGGGGCCCAAGTGGAGGTTAAATAGTTTTCTGCGAATCGGAAACTATTTTTGTGGAAACCTGTTTACACAATTGATTCCCGCTTTAAATACTTTGACGGCGAATGGTCTGTATTAAGTGGGCTCCCCGAAACAATTTGAAATTGTACGGGAGAAGAAAATAGAATTGAAACAGAATCGCCGATGAAGATTGTTATCTTCATTTTGCATTCACCGAATAGACTTCCCTGATCGGATGAATTTCGGCAGGGGTGTCTATTGTATATTTGGAGGAGGTAACATTGGCGCTCAAACAAAGCAGTGAGAGGATCAGTTATAAGACCATTAAGGACGCGTCGGAGATGCCCAATCTGCTCGATGTTCAGATAAGGTCTTATAAAGAATTCCTCCAGTCAGATATACCCCCCGATAAACGAAAAAAACAGGGATTGCAGCAGATTTTCGAGGATGTATTCCCTGTCACCGACATTAACGAAATTAATTCGATGGAATTCGTCAGGTATTCGCTGGGAACGCCCCGTTATACCATTGACGAATGCCGCGAAAGGAACATGACGTTCGCCGCGCCGCTGAAGGCTTCGCTGCGTTTGATTACCCGGCAGGGTGAAGAAGGCGGCCAGCTGGAAGTCAAGGACATTATTGAACAGGACGTTTACCTCGGCGAACTGCCTATCCTGACCAACTGGGGCACATTTATTATCAACGGTTCCGAACGGGTTATTGTCAGCCAGTTGCACCGCAGCCCGGGCGTGTTCTTCGATGAAAGCACTCACCCCAATGGCAAGCTGCTTTATTCGGCCAGGATTATTCCGTATCGCGGAAGCTGGGTCGAGTTCCTGGTTGACGTTAACGACGTCATGCACGTTAATGTCGATTCGCGCCGCAAGATTACCGCCACCACATTATTGAGAGCCCTTGGGTACGATACCGATGAAGAACTTATCAAGGCCTTTTACAACACCGAAAAAATTTCGATGAGCGGAAAGAAGACTCTCGAAGTGATGGGCGATGCATTGGCCGAGACAGTCGTCGATACCGAAACCGGTGAAGTCATCGCCGCCATCGGTGAGCCGGTATCCGAAGAGCTTTTGGAAAAGTTCAAAGAATATAAAATAAAAAACTTCAGCATAATTATCCGTGAAAACGCGCGCGATGCTTTGATTATTGTCAATACCATTAAAAAAGACCCGACCAGTTCCCGCGATGAAGCTCTGGCCAAGATATATTCGATGCTTCGTCCCGGCGAACCGCCGACTTTGGAAATGGCCGAGACACTTCTGGAAAAGCTGTTTTTCAATACCAAACGATACGATCTGGGTGAAGTCGGGCGCTATATGATTAACCAGCGTCTGAAGCTGGATATCCCTCTGGAAAAAACCATTCTCGACCAGAAAGATTTTGTAACGATCATAAAGTACCTTATGGGTCTGCGCAACGGTCGCGGATTTGTCGACGATATCGACCACCTCGGCAATCGTCGGGCCCGGACCGTGGGCGAATTGCTTTCCAACCTGTTTTCGGTCGGTTTGTCGCGCGTGGCCAAGTCGATTCGCGAAAGATTGTCGTTGAAAGACAGCGATCCCGTCACACCGCAACTATTAATCAACGCCCGGACGGTCTCGTCCGTGATAGATACGTTTTTCGGGTCATCGCAGCTTTCACAGTTCATGGACCAGATCAACCCGCTGTCGGAACTGACGCACAAGCGTCGCCTGTCAGCTCTCGGTCCCGGCGGTCTGACCCGTGAACGGGCCGGATTTGAAGTCCGCGACGTGCACCATACGCACTACGGCCGTGTCTGTCCGATTGAAACACCGGAAGGTCCGAACATTGGTCTGATAGCATCGATGGCCACATTCGCCCGAATTAATAAATACGGTTTCCTCGAAACGCCCTATCGCAAAGTAAATAAGGGCAAGGTCACCGACGATATTCGATTCCTGACGGCCGATGAAGAAGACCAGTATACAATAGTATCGGCCGATACGGAACTCGATAAGAACAATCGTCTGGCCGGTGATATAGTCAAAGCCCGTAATCGGTCGGATTATCTTGAAGTGTCACCGGATGTAATCGACTATATCGAAGTCTCTCCGAAACAGATCGTTTCGGTGGCGGCTTCGCTGATTCCGTTTCTGGAGCATGACGACGCCAACCGCGCTCTCATGGGCTCCAATATGCAGCGCCAGGCGGTCCCGCTTTTAAGGACATCCTCTCCGGTCATTGGCACCGGTATGGAAGAGAGAGTGGCCCGCGATTCCGGCGCCGCCCTGACTGCCGAGAGGGCCGGGACGGTTGCTTATGCCTCGGCGTCAAGAATCGTCATTCGTCCCGATGTCAAACCCAAGCAGGATGAGTTGGGTTTTTACGAAGACGATGAGTACAAACTGACAAAATTCCGTCGTTCCAATCAGGATACGTGCATCGATTATCATCCGCTCGTTAGCGAAGGCGATCGGGTGGAAGAGGGGACGGTCATCGCCGATGGTCCCTCGACCGATAAAGGTGAACTGGCGCTCGGCTACAACGTCCTCGTGGCCTTTATGCCGTGGCGCGGATATAATTTTGAGGATGCTATTATCGTATCGGAACGACTGATTCGCGACGATGTCTTTACTTCAATACATATAGAAGAATTCGAGCTGCAGGTTCGTGATACCAAGCGCGGGTCGGAGGAAGTCACGCGTGAAATACCGAATGTGTCCGAAGAAGCGCTGCTGAATCTGGATGAACGCGGTATTGTCCGGACCGGGGCCGAAGTTGAAGCTGGAGATATTCTGGTCGGTAAGGTAACGCCTAAGGGCGAAACCGAACTGACGCCGGAAGAAAGACTGCTCCGGGCCATCTTCGGTGAAAAGGCCGGAGACGTGAAAGATGCCTCTTTGAAGGCGCCTCCGGGGATGAAGGGTGTCGTAATCGATACCAAGGTCTTTTCGCGAAAAGAACGTACGGAAGAGGCCAAGAAACAGGAAAAGAACGAAATTGGCCAGCTAAAACGGAACTTCACGAAGATCAAACAGAGTATTATTGCGCACCGCAACAAGCGTCTGGCCGAACTTCTCGATGGTCAAGCCAGTCGTACAATACGGGCGCTGATCGACAATTCGGTATTGATCAGGGCCGGGCACAAATTCGACGCCACGCAGCTTGAGACTTTCGACTTTGATTCATCCGTCGCTACCGAAGGCTATACCGACAACGACGCTCTCAATGCCCGCGTCGACAAGGTTCTGGCCGAGGCGATGGAACTGCTTAACGCCAAGGACCAGGAACTTGAAATCGAAATGGACAAGATTATTCGCGGTGCCGAACTTCCCCCGGGTGTGAAGCAACTGGTTAAAGTGAAGATCGCTATCCGACGTAAGCTGGCTGTGGGTGACAAGATGGCCGGACGTCACGGTAATAAAGGCGTTATATCCAAGATCGTCCCGATTGAAGACATGCCTTATATGGCCGATGGCACCCCGGTTGACATTATATTGAACCCGCTGGGTGTTCCGTCCCGAATGAACGTCGGCCAGATTTTGGAGACTCACCTGGGCTGGGCGGCCGACAAGCTGAATGTCAAGATTGCATCGCCGGTTTTCGACGGTGTGACGCTCGAGCAGATCCGCGAAATGCTTAAAAAAGCCGAACTGCCCGAAAGCGGAAAAGTGACTTTATGCGATGGATATTCCGGAGCGCCGTTCGACAACGAAATAACCGTCGGTATTATATATATGATGAAACTACTGCACCTGGTTGATGACAAAATCCACGCTCGTTCAATCGGCCCTTACAGCCTCGTGACGCAGCAGCCTCTGGGCGGTAAAGCTCAGTTCGGCGGCCAGCGTTTCGGGGAGATGGAAGTGTGGGCCATGGAAGCCTACGGTGCGGCGTATGCCTTACAGGAACTTTTAACCGTCAAATCCGATGACGTCGCCGGACGCAGCCGCGTTTACGAGGCCATCGTCAAAGGCGAAAATCCTCCGGAGCCGGGAATTCCGGAATCTTTCAACGTTCTGGTGAAAGAGCTTCAATCGCTGGGACTTGACGTCAGGTTGATGGAAAAAGAAGACCAGAAATTATAAGGTAAATCAAGCCCCGGGCGGGCGTTGAGATAAAGGAGTAATGAAGTGGTAACCATACCTTCAAATCTTCCGAGCGCGATGCAGAAAAATCCGATCACCTTTTCGGCCATTCAGGTGCAATTGGCTTCTCCCGAGACCGTGCTGTCATGGTCGTACGGCGAAGTCACCAAGCCCGAGACGATTAATTATCGTTCGTTCAAGCCGGAGCGTGACGGTCTTTTCTGTGAAAGAATTTTCGGCCCGGTTAAAGACTGGGAGTGCAGTTGCGGAAAGTACAAACGTATCCGTTTTCGCGGTATCGTCTGTGACCGCTGCGGTGTGGAGGTGACTCAATCCAAGGTTCGACGGGAACGCATGGGGCATATCGAACTGGCCGTCCCGGTAACTCATATATGGTATGTTAAATCGCTTCCGTCACGGATAGGCAATCTTCTCGACCTGTCGGTTCGTGAACTGGAAAAGCTTATCTACTACGAAGCCTACGTAATGATCGATCCCGGCAATACATCTTATCAAAAAGGCGATATTCTTACGGAAGAGGAATATATCGAACTTGAGGAAGGCGGCAAGGAATTTGACGCCCGCATGGGTGCCGAAGCCGTCCGCGAACTGCTGTCGAAGATCGACGCCGATGAAGTGGCCGTCAGTTTGCGAGCCCAGGTCAAAGTCGAAACGTCGGTGCAGCGCCAGAAGGATGCCCTGAAAAGGCTGCGCATTCTCGAAGCGTTTCGTCAGTCGAACAACCGCCCTGAATGGATGGTCATGAACGTCATTCCGGTCATTCCCCCCGACCTCCGGCCGCTGGTGCCGCTCGAAGGCGGACGGTTCGCCACGTCCGATCTGAATGACCTGTACCGCAGAGTGATCAATCGCAACAATCGTCTGAAAAAACTTATAGACATACAAGCTCCCGAGGTCATTCTGCGCAATGAAAAGCGGATGCTTCAGGAAGCAGTGGATGCTCTCTTCGATAACGGTCGCCGGACCCATTCGGTCCGCGGCGACTCCAAGCGCCCGCTCAAATCTCTGTCCGACCTTCTCAAAGGGAAGCAGG
>CAZMWI010000142.1:0-8366 GCA_964569945.1 uncultured Ignavibacteriaceae bacterium | reverse complement strand
ACCGACCCAATTGCATGATCTCGCTGGCCGATACCATGATCAGCGGCAGTGTAACCGGCGCACCGGGGGACCTGGTCGAAGTGCCGATCTATGTCAACAATACCGAGCCACTTTCGAAAATAAAAATTCCGGTAGAATACGGGCAGGGGAGCATGAGTGTATCTCTGGAATCATACACCAAAGATGGTTGTCGCGCCGCCTATTTCGACACGCTGGCGCTGATACATTCCGACCCGTGGGGACAGAGGGCGACCTTCACTATATATAACAATCAAGCTTCTACGCCCGACTTGGCGCCCGGCTCAGGCCCGGTCCTGAGACTTTATTTCCGAATTTCATCAGGGGCCAATTCGAGCCAGTCGGCGCCGATAAAGATCGACGGATATTTGACACATTTCCCGACTTTCTACTGGGATGTTCTTAATTACCCGCCGGTATCCCAGGACGGCAGTATCACGCTGCCGTACACGTGCGGCGACGTGGCATCCGACGGTGATGTGAACCTCGTCGATATTCTATATTTGATAGATTATATATACAGCACTCCCCGCGGTCCGGCTCCCGAGCCGATGGAATCCGGCGACGTCAACGGCGACGGCCAGGTAAACCTGGTTGATATACTTTATCTGATTGCTTTCGTTTATGGCGATCCTCCCGGTCCGGCTCCTACCTGCCCATAAGTCTTCCGCCGAAAGGCCGATATAGTAGTATATCCGATTTTGACGAATTAATACGGAAAAATGTGGGCTGGGTTGGCTATAGGTATGAAACGTATCATTACATTCCTGTTTCTGGTTTTGCTGCCGGTGATCTTGTTTGCAGAAGGCGAGAGGCCTGTTCACAGGCAGGTCCGGGTCAAGTACGATAACAACAATCAACGCATATCGCTTCTATCGCACCATTTTGATATAATCCAACAGGGCCAGGGATCGGTTTATGTTATAGCGGATTCGAGCGATCTGCGTTCGTTGGCTCAACTTGGCTTTAGCTACGAAATAATTCACGAAAACCTCGAAGATTTCTATAGATCACGACTGGCGGGTAAGACGATGGGCGGTTATAAAACCCTGTCCGAAATTGAAAGCAGCCTTGCCGCAATTGTCACCGGTCATCCGAACATTGTTGTTTCATATGGCAGTATAGGCCCCACTCTCGAAGGACGGGACATCCCGGTGTTCAAGATATCCGATAATCCGGAAATTGGCGAAAGCGAACCCAAAATCCTGTTCACGGCCGCGATCCACGCCCGGGAGGTCATCACACCGGAGATTCTGCTTTATTTCATGAATTATCTTGTCGAGAATTACGGCGTTGATTCGGAAGTCACCTATCTGGTCGACAACCGTGAAATTTGGTTCGTCCCGGTGGTCAATCCCGACGGGTACTATTACAACGAAGTAACCGATCCCTGGGGCGGCGGCCTGTGGCGTAAAAATCGCCGGGATAATGGTGACGGTACGTACGGTGTCGACCTGAACCGTAATTTCGGATATCAATGGGGATATGATGACATCGGATCCTCGCCGGACGGCAGCGATGAGACCTATCGCGGGACCGCGGCCTTTTCCGAGCCCGAGACTCAGGCATTGCGGGATTTCATTACAAATAGTGATTTTGACCTGGTTATCAATTTTCATTCCTTTTCGGATTTGGTATTGTATCCCTGGTCGTATCAAATCGGGTTGTACTGCGACGATGACAGTACTTTCACCTCTGTCGGCACGGCTGTTAACGCATTGAATTATTATAATCCAGGTCCCGGATGGGCGCTGTATCCGACCAACGGATGTTCTGACGACTGGTGCTATGGGGATATTGGCGGCAAGAGCCGCGTGCCTTCCATCACCATTGAGGTCGGGGGATCATCGGACGGGTTCTGGCCGCCCGAGGAGAGGATTCTTCCGCTTATTACCGAGAATCTCCCGGTCGCTTTATACTTGACGGACATATCGAGCAATATCAATCGCGCACTGCCTCCAAACCCCCCTGCGCTGGCCGTGCCGGATACCAGTAAGACCGGGTCGTACCAAATTGACTGGCAGTGCAACGATCCTAACAACCCACCCGTAGCTTATGAATTGATAGAATACGAAAATCCTGTATTAATTATGGATTCGCTGAACGATTACGATAATTTGGACAATTACGGATTTTCACAAACCGGTGTGGGTTTTATGGGGACGTTGTGCTCATATTCCGGTCCGGCTACGACTATCGAAAGATATTATCAGACGCTTGCACCGTACAAAGTTAAGACAGACGATACTTTGGAATTCTGGACTCATTATGCGCTGAATAACGACGTCGACTATGCTTATGTCGAAGTTTCAACCAACGGTTTTGATTTCTCTCCCATCGCCGGGAATATCACCACCGATAGCAATCCTTTGGGTTATAACCGGGGCCACGGTATCACGGGTACGACCGCCGGGTTTTGGGTGCCGGGACTGTTTGACTTGGCCGATTTTGTCGGGCAGGATGTGTACTTCCGAATCAGCTATCGTGACTTCCACGTGGCCGAGGCGGGGCAGGGAATAAGAATCGATAATCTATGGCCCGTGCAGACATTTGATTCAGCCCGGATTATTTCTTCGACTCTTACCGATACTACGGAATTTCTATCAGGCCGTACCAGCGGGATGTACTATTACCGAGTCAGGGCCATGGACGCCGACGGCCAGTGGAGCGCGTTTTCTACGCTGGACTCGATTGTTGTGCGGCTACCCGATAATTATGTCTGCGGTGACGTCAATGCCGACGAAAGCGTCAACCTGATTGATATATTATATTTAATAGACTACGTATATGGCTCTCCGCCCGGTCCCGAACCGGACCCGCACAATTCCGGCGATATCGACGGCTCCTCCGGCTGGGGGCATATCGACCTGATAGATATTCTGCATTTGATAGCTTATTTATATAATGATCCGCCCGGCTCACAACCCGATTGTCCGCATTAGTTGCCTTTATTCAATATTACAATCAAACATGATTGCGGAGCATCAGCTCTTTGGGATGCGGATTCAAATAAACCTGGTCGCGAATATACTCGATATTGAATTTTTCAATATAGTGGCGTATCAGAGTTATCGGTACTATCAGCGGGACCAATTCCTTATGATAATCATCGATAACGTTTAATATGTACTGTTTCTCTGCGGCATGGAGATTGTTCTTAAGATATCCCATTATATGTTGCAGGACGTTGACATTTTTACGAGGCGTTGTTTTGACCGCCAAAGCTTCCATGAAAAGTTGGCTGTACTTATTTATGAATTCAGCCGGCTTGTATCGTTTTATCTCGGCCACCAACTGCCCCAACTGGCGGTAATGCGTTACACTGTGAGCCATGAGCAGGTATTTATGCCGCGCGTGAAAAACGACGATTTTTCCCCGCTTGTATGGTGACAAAAACAAATCCTGCAGACGCTTATAGGCGAAGACCCGGACAATGAAATTCTCGCGCAGACGGGCGTCCTGAAGACGCCCTTCTTCTTCGACCGGGAGCAGGGGATAGCGGTCAATCAGCGTCGATGCAAAAAGCCCGCGTCCGGTACGCGACGGAATCCCTTTCCCATCGTACACTCGCACCCGCTCCATGCCGCAGCTCGGCGAGTCTTTCTTCAGGATATAGCCGGATAACTTCTCTTTTTCGAGGAGTTTGGTGCGTTTGTCAGAATATCTATTCATGCGCGCAGTCCAGTCGTCGCCGGATTTGACCCCCACCATTCGCGGATTTTCGGGTCTGCCGATCAGATGCACCGCCTCACGAGGCGTCGTCATGCCCGCTTCGACTTCGGGGCAGACCGGCACAAATTTGAAGCATTGGCCTAACACATCGGTGATATATCTATCCCGTTTGTGTCCGGCATCGTGCCGTACTTTCTGTCCCAATAGACAGGAACTGATGCCCACATATATATTATTCCCGGATTCTTTATTTTTGGCCATATTGAAAATTATGATATTTAAAGCGTAAAACACAAAGAACTTTTTAATTTTGGCCGCATGCCAAATTGTTTTTTTGAATCATTTGGACTATATTGCGATCTAATGGATGAAAGAAAATTAATAGAACAGGCACAATCGGGCGATTTCGATGCTTTCAACCGTCTGATTGAAGCCCACAAGGATAAAATTTTCCGGCTGGCGCTGAAGCTATCCGACAACAAAGAAGACGCTGAAGATATTTTGCAGGAGACGTTCTTGAAGGCCGTGGATAACATCGACAAGTTCCGCATGGAAGCCTCGTTCGGTACCTGGCTGTATACGATAGCCCTGAACACATTCAGGGCCAAAGCCGGGGAGAGCAACAAGATGCCGCTCAAGCCGATCGAGGAATACCTGCCATCGGGCGGGCACGGTGAATCCAGTCAGCAGCTTTTCGACTGGGGCGACCCGCACGAGCTGTTTGAACAAAAGCAAATCGGCGAGATTATCGAGACCGCCCTGGCTGAGATGCCCCAGCTCTACAGCGTCCCGTTCGTCTTAAGATATATGGAAGATATGCCGGTCAAGGACATCGCCGCAATGTTAAAGATTTCAGTACCGGCCGCCAAATCGCGAATCCTCCGGGCTCGCCTGGCTCTCCGCGAAACCCTGACTGAATCATTCCGGGAACGAAAAAGTGAAAGCGTGTAGCAAATACATACAGGACATAGCCGACTATATTGACGGCGAAATAGACGAGACCTTGTGCGCCCAGCTCGAGGAACATCTCAAGACCTGTAACAACTGTCGAATTATGGTCGATTCGCTCAAGCAGACGGTCGTCCTCTGCCGCGAAGGCAAGAAAGAAAGTCTCCCTAAAGAGATAGAATCCAAGCTCAACAGCGCCCTCAAAGATCGCTGGGAGAAGAAGTTCGGCAAAAAATAGCCGGACCTCCGCAACCCTCGCTCATTTTTAACTCATTATTTTGCAATCAGTTATATTATTCGATAAAAAACAGGAAAATTTGAATCGTTTTAGTCCATATTCTATCTAAAGGGTAATAGTCATTTAAAATCGGAAAGGAAAGGACTGATGAAAAGGTTTTTTACGGAATTTTCTATTAACCACCCCTGGGCAGTAATTGTAGGGGTTATTCTGATTACGGCCTTTTTCGCGGCCCAACTGCCTAATATTAAGATCGATACGGATCCCGAAAACATGCTGGAAGCCAATGAGCCGGTGCGCCTGTTTGACCAGCAGACCAAAGAGGATTTTGCAATTCACGATTTTATCGCGGTCGGTGTCGTCAACGAACAAGGCGCTTTCACCAAGGAACAGCTGACCAATATATATAAGATTGTGGGGGACATTTCCAGAATCGACGGGGTCATTGTCGACGATATCCTCGCCCCTTCGACGGTCGACGATATTATTCAGGTCGATGGTGTCCTGACGGTCCGCAAGCTTCTCGACAGCGAGCCCAAAGATAATGCCCAGGCTCAGTTCATTTTGAGCCGAATCAAGGACAACCCGATTTTAAAAGGCAAGCTGGCGTCGGATGACGGCAAAGCCATTGCCATGTTCATCCCGATCGAATCCAAGGATATGTCCTACCGAATTGCTAATCAAATAAAGGAGATCACCGAGAAATACTCAACCGGCGAAAAATATTTCATCGCCGGATTGCCGGTAGCCGAAGACAGTTTCGGCGCCGAGATGTTCAGGCAGATGTCGATCAGCGCTCCGCTGGCAGGGTTGATCATCTTCCTTTTGATGCTGATGTTTTTCAGGAATTTCAAAATTGTCCTGGCGCCGATGATTGTCGCGATCGTGTCAGTTATCTGGGCGATGGGTCTTTTAATCATGACCGGCAACACCGTTCATATAATGAGCTCAATGATACCAATCTTCCTGATACCGATAGCCGTGCTTAATTCGATTCATATTATATCGGAATTTCACGACCGGTATCAGAAGTACAAACATAAAAAATCGACCATTCGCAATACCATATCCGACCTGTTCGTCCCGCTGTTGTTCACGTCGGTCACGACCATTGTCGGTTTTCTTTCGCTGGCGTTGACGCCGATTCCGCCGGTGCGGGTATTCGGTATATTCGTAGCGTTCGGAATATTTATCGCGTGGCTGCTGTCCATCACGTTCAACCCGGCTTTCGCGGTTCTGATTTCGGACAAGACCCTGCGCAATTTCGGACGTACGGAAGATGAAAGCGGACCTCTTTCGAAGCTCATGCATGTCTTTCGCGACATAAATAAGAAATATTACAAACTCATTCTGTCCGTTTCGGCCATCATTATCGTCGTGGCCGCGGTTGGGCTGAACATGATTCAGGTCAACGACAACCCGGTCAAATGGTTTAAGAAAGACAATCCGCTACGGGTCGCCGACGTCCAGTTAAACAAGCACCTTGCGGGGACGTACATGAATTACCTCGTTTTCCAAAGTGACGACGTCGACGGTTTCAAAGACCCGGCAACATTGAAGTACATCGAGAAGTTCCAGCGTGAGCTTGAACGAAACCGCGTCGTTGGCGGTACCACCGGACTGACCGATATTGTCAAGAAAGTCCGCTACGAGCTTTTCAACCGTGAACCCTCCAAGTTTGCCATTCCGGACGATCAAAACGAAGTCGCGCAGGACCTGTTTCTGTTCGAAATTTCGGGCGGTAATCCGGATGACCTGTATAAATTCGTCACGACCGATTATGACAAGCTCAACCTCTGGGTGCAGCTTCGCGAAGGCGACAACCAGTCGGTCGTATCGGTTGTCGACGATGCCAGGCGGTTTTTCGCCGAAAACCCACCGCCGCAGCATTTGACCATGAACTGGGCGGGGCTGCCTTATGTAAACGTCGTCTGGCAGGAAAAAATGGTCGGCGGCATGCGCTCGGCCCTGCTGAGCTCGTTTTTGGTCGTTTTTATCATGATGATTTTCCTCTTCCGCTCGTTCCTGCTCGGATTCATCTCAATGCTGCCTTTGAGCATCACGATCATGGCGATTTACGGAGCGATCGGGTTTATCGGAAAACCGTACGATATGCCGGTGGCGGTGCTGTCGTCTCTGACGCTGGGACTGTCCATCGACTTCGCCATACATTTCATACAGAGGTCTAAATACATTCACGCCAAAACGGGGGACTTTAAAAAGACATTCCCCGAAATGTTCGAGGGCCTGGCGCGGGCCATCTCGCGCAACGTGCTGGTAATAGCCATCGGTTTCGTGCCGATGTTCTTCTCCACGCTGGTGCCGTACATCACGGTCGGCTCGTTCTTCTTCGCGATCATGGTCGTCTCCGGAGCCGTCACCATGCTGCTGTTGCCTTCGATCTTTATCGTTATGAGAAAAAGGATTTTTCCTGATTTTGTGGTCGAAACATCCCATGAGACAAAAGAAGTAGTACAATAAAAGGAAAGGTAAGGAGAAATGAAACGATTCCAACTCATCACAGTAATGACACTCATCCTGATGATCGGTGCGGTCAACCTGATGGCCCAGGACCAGGCCGAAGAGATCATGAAAAAATCTCACCTGGCCATGTATTACGCCGGTGACGACGGTGTCGCCGACGTCCACATGAGCATTGTCAACTCCAAAGGCAAGGAACGCGTCCGGGAATTCACGATGCTTCGCCTCGACCAGCAGGACGGCGGCAAGCAGATGTATTATACATATTTCAAAAAGCCCAGCGACGTTGCCCGGCTGACTTTTATGGTTCACAAGATCCCCGATGCCACCGACAATCGCTGGTTGTATATCCCGTCGGTCGATTTGGTCAAGCGTATATCGGCCGATGACAAGAACTCCAGTTTTGTCGGATCGGACTTCACGTACGAAGACGTTTCCGGACGTCACTGGACCGAGGATAATCATAAGCTTCTCCGCGAAGATAAACTCGGTGATCGCGACGTTTATGTCATCGAATCGATTCCGAAAGAGCCTTACAAGGGGTTTGCTCGCAAAGTTTCCTATATCGACAAGGAAAACTATCTCCCGTTGAAGGAAGAATATTACGACGACAAAGGTGAACTGGAACGCGTCTTCACCGCCGAGAAAATCCAGACCATCGACGGCATCGTGACGCCGACTTTGCGCAAAATGGAAAACGTCAAGAAAAACCAGTATACCACCGTCGAATTCTCAAACATCAAATACAACGTGGGATTAAGCGAGGACATTTTCACGGAACGCTATATGAAGAATCCCCCTCGCGAGTTCATAAAGTAAGGGGGAAAAGGTGATTCGAATAAGCAAATACATTCTGGGATTTATAATAATCGCAGCGTTGACATCATCGGCAATGGCCGATGATGTCAACCTCGGCGGGTTCGTCCAGGGTCTTTACGGAGGCGGGCTGAACAAATACAATCCGACACCATCGGACCTGACGGCCTCCGAGTCGCGCCTGCAGTTGAAG
>CAZMWI010000141.1:0-8391 GCA_964569945.1 uncultured Ignavibacteriaceae bacterium | reverse complement strand
GCCCTCGTCTGCCGATTTGTCGGGTTTCTCGCTGCGCTCGGAACCCAACCTACTTCGCTCTATATCTCCCTGTCTCCCGGGCCGTCGTATGAAAAATTCCGGTTGCCCAGCTGGCGCATCGGCTTTTCGCGGGTCATTTCTTCGTAGGCATGAGCTATCAAGCCAGGCACCCGCGAAATGATGAAAAATCCCTTCCCCAATCGGTAATCGAAGCCCATATCGGAAATCACCGCCGCGATGGCCCCGTCGACGTTGATTGGCAGCTGCTTGCCGAGCCCGGCCGCGAGAGCCTTTTCGACCGCCCGACAGAGCTCGATATGCCGCCCGGAAAATCCGCACTTCCCGGCTATTTCAAAGAGCTTGAGAGTACGCGGATCGACGTTGTGCAGGCGATGCCCGAAACCCGGCATACGGATCTTTTTCTCCCGCAGGTATTCCACCAGCTGGGCGGCCAGTTCTTCGGCCGAGCCGTCTTTCCTGGCCCACGTCTGAAGAATTTTAGCCGAATTTTCGATGGCTCCTCCGTGGCTGTCTCCGATAACCAGCACGCCGCCCGCGATGGCCGCGTTCAGCGAATTACCGCCGGAAATCACATTGCGCGTCCCCAGGACCGACGGCGGCGAGCAGCCATGGTCGACCGAGGAGACCAGTATCGCGCGCATCATCTCGGCTTCGGCCTTGTTCGGCAGTTCGCCTTTGAGAATCAGAAAAACTGTCTCGGCGAAAGACAGCTTGTCCATTATGTCGGTAATATTGTAGCCCCTCACCCGGATCTGGCCGGGCGCTATATTGGTAATGGCCGACTGCCATTCATTGTCTGACATTCCGCCTCTCCTTCTTATTTAACGTCTATAACCTGGTGGACGACCGAATCGCCGACCACAGTATCTTTTTGCATTTTAAACCCGGTATACCGCTCCATGACGAACTTCTCCCAATCCTTTTCGAACTGGTCGAAATCAGTCCGGAACAACTCTTCGATCGATTTTTTATAATCCGCCGCCGACTGCCAGAGCATTTTGAAGCGATTGATACCGTACGTGTATGTTATATACCCTACCAGCGACGCCGCTTCCTGCCTGCGATATATTACATTGGCGCGCAAAAATGCTTCATTATTGAACATGGTATCGAGCGGTATATACTGCCCGATCTTGTGCAACATCCCGGTCAGGTCGTGATAATCGTTGCCGGAATAATCACGCAGACGGATCAAACCGTCGCGCAGTACCCGGAAATCGGTCGGGCGGAGATTCATTTTCGGTATCAAATACATTATAATGGGAACCCCGAACGGCACCGGACGACCCCAGTGTATCTGGTTGGAAGTAACATAAGGTATCTCGTGCCCGATCTGTTTGGCGGCATAGGCCGAATCCGAATGGATATAATAGTTTATCGTATCGGTCGGGACGTCGATTGCCAGAAACTCGCAGTCTTCTTTTAAATAGCGCTCGTTGAAATCGGCGAAGCGGTCAATATTGCGGCCCCAGTATTCCGAGGGATCGTAATGAAAGATGAAGTGCTTATATGTATATTGCTTCCAGCCTTCATAATGCGGCAAAGGCTCTTCTTTTTTCCCGCCGCACCCGAAAATCCCGACACATATCGCCACCAGCATTGCGGCTATCGCCAAGCTGCTGATTATTTTATTCATAAAATCCGCCTTTATTAATATTCTCTGTCTGAGTTTATTGCAGGTGAATATACTTTTTGCACAACCCGATGTCAAATTGAGGAAAATAAAAAGCCCCGTCCGGGCGGGGCTTTTATATCAATAGCTAAGCCTATCAGACTTTATTGTATACCAGCGCCTTGGTCGGGCAGAACTGGACACAGGCCGGGCTGCCTTTGCAAATATCGCACTTGACAATTTCATCGTGAACCGTGTCAACCAGAGCGCAACCGAACGGACAGGCTGCCACACAGGCCATACACTTGACACACCGTTCTTCGTCGAGATCGACGGCCCCGGTTTCTTCATTGCGCTTGAGGGCGTCGAACATGCACGATCTGACACAGGCGGCGTCATCGCACTGAAGGCAGGCCACCGGTACATATTTATCCGGCGCATAGGCCAGCGGATAAATCCGGCTCCGGCCCGGTTTTTTATCTTTCGTATGAGAGAAGGCGCAGGCCAGCTCGCAGGTGCGGCAGCCGATACACAGCGACGGGATTATTTCGAAGCGGTAGTTCATACGGCCACCTCCTCTGCCTGGGTGATCAGGCCACCCATCTTTTTCGTCAGCTCCATCCGCTTACAGTCATCGCAGGTTTCGAAATATTCTTTGGGGATTTTGCGCTGTTCGATCAGGTAATCGGCGAAATCGCGCGTCACGATTGTCTTGCCGCAGTTCTTGCAGGCGATCAGTTCGAACTTCTTTTTCCAGATGGTGCGGATGCCATCTTTGTCCTCGTACGGAATAACATCGGTCGGGCAGATCTGAGCGCAGGCAAGACAGCCGATGCAATCGGGCGGTTCCTCGCCGAACGGAGGCGCGATGACCTTCTTGTTGCCGCGCATTACCGCCGAAATCGCGCTCTTGCCCAGCACCTCGCAGATGCGCGTGCAGGCATAGCACATAATGCAATTGTCGGCCTCGACGTTGGCGACGTAGCTGGTTTCGTGGATGCCGTATTCCTCGGCCATTCTCTGGATGACTTCGGAATTGGGACAGCGCGCCAGCTGAAGGTCCAATATTGTCTTTCGAATTTCCTGGAGTTCCGGGGTGTGGGTATTGACAATCAGTCCGTCCTCGACCGGGTAAAGACACGATGTCACGTATTTTTTCCAGCCGTCCCATTCCGTGCGGGTGATTTCCACCATGCACAAACGGCAATTTCCGGTCGGTTCGATGGCGTCATGGGCGCATAAAGCCGGGACATCTATCCCCTGCTTTTTTATTACGTCCAGAAGCATCTCGTCTTCGCGGGCTTTGACTGTTTTCCCGTTTATCGTAATTTGTGCCATATCTCACCTGTTATTTTATATCAATGGCGTCAAAATTGCAGACGTCATAACACGAGCCGCAGGCGTCGCATTTATCCTGATCTATTACATGCAATTTCTTTTTCTCTCCGCTGATCGCTTCGGTCGGGCAAACCGTAAGGCAGGCCATGCACCCGGTGCACTTATCGTTGATGAAGTACTGAATCAATTCCCGGCACACGCCGCCCGGACACTTTTTATCGTTAATGTGCGCCAGGTACTCATCCCGGAAATAGCGCACCGTCGACAAAAACGGATTCGGCCCGGACTGCCCCAGTCCGCACAATGAAGCTGTTACGATTGTTTTCGAAAGCTTCTCCATCAGCTCCAGATCGCTCTCTTCGGCTTCACCGCGCGTGATTTTGTCGCAGAAACGATACAGCTGCAACAAACCTTCCCGGCACGGGACACATTTGCCGCACGATTCATGCACCAAAAATTCCAGAAAGTAGCGCGCCACTTCGACCGGACAGGTGCGGTCGTCCATAATGATCATGCCGCCCGAACCCATCATCGACCCGGCTTTGGTTAATGTATCAAAATCAACCGGCAGATCGAGCTTGTCGGCCGGAAGACAACCACCCGAGGGCCCGCCCGTCTGCACCGCTTTGAATTCACGGCCGTCCGGAATGCCGCCGCCGATGTCGTAAATAATCTCGCGCAGGGTCATTCCCATCGGAATTTCCACCAGTCCGGTATTGCAAACCTTCCCGGCCAGCGAAAAAGCCTTGGTTCCGGTGCTCCTGGGTGTGCCGATCGACGAAAACCAATCCGCTCCTTTATCGACAATAACCGGGACCGTCGCAAACGATTCGACATTGTTCAAAACCGTTGGTTGATCGTGTAGTCCTTTCTGCACCGAACGAATGTACTTGGCTCGCGGTTCACCTACTTCACCGGCGACCGATCTCATAAGTGCCGACGATTCCCCGCAGACAAAAGCACCACCGCCACGGCTGATCTTTATATCGAAACTAAGCCCGCTGCCGAGAATGTTCTCGCCCAGTAACCCAAATTCGCGGGCTTTTTCAATAGCTTTTTGCAAATTGATTACCGCCAGCGGGTATTCTTCGCGGACATAGATGTATCCTTCGTGCGATCCTATCGCATACGCACAGATTATCATGCCTTCCAGAACCGAATGCGGATCGCCTTCCATGATGCACCGGTCCATGAACGCTCCGGGATCGCCCTCATCGCCGTTGCAGATGACATATCGCACCGGCGCTTCGATTTTTGCGCACGATTCCCATTTGCGACCGGTCGGGAAACCGCCGCCACCGCGACCGCGCAGACCGGACTTTTTAACGGTCTCGATTACTTCGTTCGGCTTCATCCCGGTCAGGACTTTGGCCAGACCGGCATAACCGCCGCGAGCGATATAATCTTCAATGCTGTCCGGGTCGATCTGTCCGCAATTGCGCAACGATATTCGTACCTGATGTTTATAAAACGGAATTTCCTTATAATCGGTGTACTTATGGCCGTCATTCTGGTCGGCGTACAGCAGCTTGTCGATAATTTCGCCCTTTTCGAGAGTCTTCTCGATTATCTCAGCGACGTTGTTCTTCTTGACTTTGGCGTAGAAGATTCCCTCGGGCTCGATCACGACCAACGGACCCTGCGCGCAAAAACCATGACAGCCCGTCTTCTTAACCGCCTTAAGGTCCACGTCTTTGATTTTCTTTTCATTCAGGAGCTTCTGGAACTCTTCGAGAATCTTATCCGACCCGTTGGCCAGGCACCCCGGGCCCAGACAGACCAGAATTTTCTTCTTTTGAGCCTCAACCTGTTTACGGCAATCCGCGCGCCACTGCTCGAGCATTTTTGGTGTATCTATACGCATATTAGCTCCGCTTCACCTTGCTCATAGCCTGGTCGCAGCGGACCTTGCCGTGATATTTATCGTTGACGATCATCACCGGAGCCATGGCGCACGCACCGACGCAGTTGACCACCTCGACCGTGTACTTCAGGTCCGCCGACGTCTCTCCGGGTTTGAGTTTTAACCCGACCTCGATCTGCTCGAGAATCTTATCCGCGCCCTTTATATGGCAGGCCGTACCTTTGCAAATCCTGATAATTTTCTCACCGCGCGGGGTCAGACTGAAGGCATTATAAAACGTCGCAATGCTGTAAACTTTGCTAAGCGGCACCTGCAGCTCTTCCGAGGCTTTGACCATTGCCGGAACCGGCAGGTATCTGAATTCTCGCTGAAAATCCTGAAGGACCGCTATAATCGCACCGGGTTCTTTGGGGTTGCGGTCGAGGATTTCTGCCACTTTGTTCATGTCGACGTTCATTTCGCCCCCACCTTGGCGCGGAACTCTTCGCCGATTTTGCGCCCTTCAGCAATAGCCTGATGGTTTATTTCCACGAGGTCTTTCTTATGCCCCATCTTCTTATTGAATACTTTCAACAGCGTATCGAACGAGACGACCCCGGTCACGCCGATGTATGCTCCCAGCATAACCATGTTAGCCACTTTCGGATTACCCAGCTTGATCGCGATGTCATTGACAGGCACCAAAAGCTCTTCGATATCATCGCGGCCCGAGGTAACGTCGATCAACGAACTGTTAATCAATAGCAGGCCGCCTTTACGAATAAGCGGTCCGAATTTATCCAGCGACGGGCGGTTGAACACGCAGGCCGACTGAGGATTGTTGATGATCGGCGAGCCGATCCTGTGCTCCGACACAACCACAGTACAGTTGGCCGTGCCGCCCCGCATCTCGGGACCGTACGACGGAATCCAAACCACTTGCTTGCCTTCGTCCATTGCCGTGTAAGCCAGAAGCTGACCGACTGTCATAACACCCTGGCCGCCAAATCCGGCCATGACGACTTCTTTTTGTTGTGTCATAATCAGCCCTCCCCCTTTTCCGGGTCTTTGAAGACTCCAAGAGGATAGTACGGCTGCATATTGCTCGCCACCCAGCCGGTTGCATCGTGCGGAGGCATGCCCCAGTTGGTCGGGCAGGTCGACAGCACTTCAACCAGCGAAAAACACTTATTTTCCTTTTGAAGCCGGAAAGCTTTCTTGATGTGCTTCTTGGCGTTGATTACGTGCATCGGAGTGTGTACGGCGGTGCGTACTATGTACGCCGGCGTCACCAGTTGCGACAGCAGCTCCGACATCCTGATCGGGAATCCCGCCAGGTTGGTATCGCGTCCCTTTGGCGACGTGGTCGTCTTCTGACCCGGCATCGTGGTCGGGGCCATCTGACCACCGGTCATGCCGTAAATGGCGTTGTTGACGAATATCGTCGTAAATTTCTCGCCCCGGTTGGCGGCGTGGACTATCTCACCCATGCCGATCGACGCCAGGTCGCCGTCGCCCTGGTACGTAAACACCATCATATCCGGGCGCATCCGCTTGAAACCGGTCGCCAGCGCCGGTGCCCGACCGTGCGGTGCTTCCAGAAAATCAACGTTAAAATAATTATATATCAAAACCGAGCAGCCCACCGGGGCTACCCCGACCGCTTTTTCCCGGACACCCAACTCATCGAGCGCTTCGGCTACCAGCCGATGGATGATGCCGTGGGTACACCCCGGACAATAATGCGTTATATTTTCGCTGAGCGATTGGGGCCGCCGGAATATTACATTTGCCTGTTCCGTCATGACCGCCTCATCTATTTCGAATCTGCTTTTTTCACGCCAAGTATCTCTCGTATCTTATCTTTGACCTCGTTGGGACTGGGAACAATCCCGCCCGTACGGCCATAAAAATCTATTTGCTTTTGTCCCTTGAGGCACCGTTCGATATCCTCTATCATCTGCCCCATCGACATTTCGACAACCAGCACCGATTTGATGTTCTTCTTTACGGCTTCGTCGTATATCGCCTTTTCGGGAAAGGGGTACAAAGTGATCGGACGGAACAGCCCGACCGAAATGCCCTCTTCTTCGAGCTCGTCGATAACCGTCTGGCAGATGCGCGCCATTGATCCATACGCCGTAATCAGGACTTGATTTTTATCTGATATTTTATAATTCTCAAACCGGATTTCTTCCGCTTCACATTGTTTGTACTTACGATCCAGCTCGATCGAGTTAAGTTCCAGTTTTTCCGGATCAAGGAAGAGCGATTTGGCAATGCGGGCCTTGCGGCCTTTGGCTCCGGTCAGCGCCCAGTCTTTGCCCTCGGGCGTCACCGGGTCACGGTATTTTTCGGGAAATTCGACCGATTCCATCATCTGTCCGATCATCCCGTCACCGATCAGCATAACCGGATTGCGGTACTTATCGGCCAAATCGAATGCGAGGATCATCAGGTCGACCGCTTCCTGCACCGATGCCGGTGCCAGCACGATTGTCTTATAGTCGCCGTGGCCGCCGCCCTTGACGGCCTGATTATAGTCCGACTGTGCCGGAAGAATCCCACCGAGTCCGGGACCGCCGCGCATGATATTGACCAGCACCACCGGGAGCTGCGCTCCGGCGATGTACGATATCGCTTCCTGCATCAGGCTGATACCGGGACTCGACGACGTCGTGAACACGCGCATACCCGTCGCCGCCGCACCGAACAACATGTTGCCGACCGCCACTTCCGATTCCGCCTGCACGAACACGCCGCCGACTTCGGGTAAACGCCAGCAGAGGTATTCGGCCACTTCGCTCTGGGGAGTGATCGGGTAGGCGAAATAGTGCGGGGCGCCCGCCGCAATCGCGGCCTCGCCGATTGCCTCATTGCCCTTCATAAGTTTCTTTGCCATGCTTCAACTCCCCGTCAATATTGGAATAAAGTGAACTGCGTGCCGTGGTTGACAACCTCGATCGCCACGTCCGGACAGGTAATGGCGCAAATCCGGCAGCCGATACATTTGGTCGGCTCGACCAGTTTGGCATAGAAGTACCCTTTGAGGTTGATATCTTTGGACATCTTAAGAATCTGCATGGGGCAGGCAAATATGCACAGCTCGCACCCCTTGCAATAATTCTTATCTATTCTGACTCCGGGCATAAATTTACCCTTTCTCTATCTCAAGCGGCCGTATCAGACCGCGTTTTCTTTTCGCTCCCAGGGTTTCAAAAGCGAGCGCGTCAGCGGCAAAACCGGGCAGGCAATATCGGCAGGCTTTAGATCGGTCAGCACATTCCGTTTGGCCGATACGAACGCCAGAGGAAGGTTAGTACGCTTCGATATCTCTACCGATAGATTATACCCCTCCGTCACTATTTCGCCGTCGGTTTCATCGATCATGTGGGTATTGGAAATCAACCCCGTAAAGTGCAGTTTCGACGTGCTCTCGACCCGCTCCATCGTACCCAGCGAGGATTCGACATTCGAGGTTTGCGGCCGACGGCTATTGAGGACCATCAGCATATCGTACTCACCGTCATTGAATATATCGGAAATGGAACCGAGCGCCTTTGTCCCCTGCTCATCG
>CAZMWI010000140.1:0-8460 GCA_964569945.1 uncultured Ignavibacteriaceae bacterium | reverse complement strand
CCGGCGGAATCAATGTCGATTAATACTGGCTCGACGCTCACGACCGGCTGATCGAAAAGAGTGATTATGGCTGTATCCAACTCAAGATGCATCGGTTCTGACATATAATCGAGGTTGGCTGTCGCCGTCGCGCTTCCGAAATCATTACCGAAAAACAGACGAGTAACGTCGACGAATTCCGAGTCAACGTCCATATCCAGTTCCAGGTCGTTGTATGGGAGCTGATAGGCATCGCCATGGTACATACGGGCGAAAGCCTTGCCCGACCTATTTCCCATAAATCTTTCTATGCCGCATTCGAGCTCGGCCGAATCCGAGAAAATATCGTACAACCAGAGCGAGTCGGAAGTTAATCGTCCCGTCAAATCGGGGTCGGCGGTTTTGCCGGTAACGGTGTACGTGGCGGTTCCGCGCCCACCCAGAGTCTCTATGAAAGTCAGGCCGTCGAAGCGGGACAAATCGTTGAAATTGGCCGTACCTTCAATATAAATATCACCGGTATAATTGACCCGCCCCGAAAATATGAACTGATTGTCATAATATCCGAGCAGGAAATCTTTGTCGAACATTATGCTGTCGGTTGTGATAGTAGCATGGCCGCGTGCAACGTGGGGGGCAATAATGTCAAATGTCGATTTGCCCAGTCCCAGGTCGACGTCGATTGTCATATCCTTGCTTTTCAATCCCCGTCCGCTCAAATCCAACGATCCTGATAAATCGGACTTAAACGAGCCTGCAACCAGATGATCGAGATTGAAACCGTTGATTTCACCGTGAAGTCCGTACGATTCCGGATGCACTCCGAGATTCATGAAGCCATTGGCCTCTACCCCGCAGCCGCCCAAGATGGTACCATCAAGGGTGTCAAAAGTAATGTAGTTGTCTTTCATCGTAAACCTGGCCGTGAGCGAATCGAACGAGCGGTGCATGAAATCACCGCCAATACGCACGTCACCGTGCAGGGTTTTGTCCGCATAATCCAGTCTGCCTTTCAATGCAACGTTACCGGTCAGATCGGGACCGAGAAAGCTGGCCAGCTCCGGCACGTTGAGATTATCGGCGGACACCGTCAGGCTCCAGTTGAGGCTGTCGCCGAACTGCGCGTGACCGTCCATAATCATATCCGAGGAATCGGTAATCAGAAACAGGCTTTGAAAAAGCAGGTCGTTCTGGTTGAGAGTAATTTTCCCCCCGGCGGTTTTGATGCTGAGACGATCCTCAGAGGACTTATAGCTCAGCCCGTCGATATCCATCGAATATGTTCCGCCCTGACCCAGCATGTGCGCTTTGAATATTATATCATCAAATATCAACGTATCCTTGGGGCGGATGATATTCAATTTCAGCTTGTTAAGCCCGAGTTCCTGAATTTCAAAGTCGAACACGGTCTGACCGCCGCCTTCTTTAGGTTCCGGCTTGGGTAGCAGCCAATGACCGTCGGGGGCCTGCTTTATGGTTATTTCCGCCGAGTCTATAAATATCTTTTTGAAGATAATCTGGTTTTTCCAGAAATCCTCAAGCGAATATTCAAATGAAAATTCCGGGATGGACGCCATGATGTATTGCGTGGTACTATCCTTGTACAATATATCAAGACGAATCACGTTCAGTTCGGAAAACATATTTCCTGTAATTTCCTGAATATGCACCTGTACCGGAAGCTGTTCGCCTATGATATCCTGAAGCGCCTTGTTGGAGAGTTTTTCTATCAGACCGAAATGGAACAGCGCCAGATAAGCGGTCACCAAGAAGACCACTACCGAAATGACGAACGCCAGTATTATCCTATAAAGCAGCCGCATTCTTGCTTTCCAGTTCCTTTAATAAAGTCTCGGCCATTGTTGCATTTTTCGATGATAACAGCGGGCCAATATCCTTAAGTAAGGTTTTCAGCATGTCGAGGCTCGCTCCCATGTTCAGGCTGCCGAGCAGATGGGACAGAAGCTGCCGACGACGACCATCGACAATCAACGCCGCTACCTCGGCCAGTTCTCTTTCTATATGGCTCAGACCGGGACGGCTCAGGACCTTGCCGTAACCTTCCACTACCATCCAGCGAAACAGCTCCGGCGATACGTTCAGGAATTTCTCTTCCAAACGCTCGTAATTTTTCCCGTACACCTCTCGACACAGCTTTGAGCCGTCATCGAACCATTGCTTTGATTCCTCCGGAGAAACGGGACCGAAAATGTCGCGGCTGCTTATGTCACCGTACACTTCGTTATATGCCAAGGCGGCTTCAATCATCCGGGGAAAGCCCAGAAATAAATAGCTCTGCAGGACGGTTTCGTATATGGCTGTCTGATCGAACCGTCGCGAATTGAAATATCGAATCGCCGATTCAGTTCTATCCGTGTCCCCGACGGATATGACGGCCGATAATACGGCTATCGGGCGATATCTGTCATCGCCGCAATCGCCGAAAATCGATCCCAGATGTTTTTTTAGACCATTATCGGTTAACATGACTTCCATTATAAATATTTGAAGGTGGCAATGGCAACTGCGTTTTTGGCAGTTAGCGTGTTTGATGGACCTGTTTCTGCAGCGATTCCAGCTCTTTTTCAAGTCCGGAGATAAGATTCTGCAGGGAGTCGACGCGGTTAGTGTTGGCCTGGCTGACGAAATTGGTTCTCGCCGGTTCCTGGGCATTGATCGATGCCGACGCCAGCGTAGCCTGTATCGATATGGCCCGGGAGTTGCGGATAACCCGGAGATTTACTTCCGATCCGGGCAGCGACTGCATGATATAGTGCATCAGTTCGCTCGCGGAAAGCACCGGCAGGGTATTTATGCCGGTTATGATGTCCCCCGGTTTTATTCCCGCTTTGCCCGCGGGAGAATCTTTCACGACGTCAGTTACGAAGGCACCGTTAATTAAACTCTGGCTTTTGCCCGGCTTTTCCAAATCATTACTGTTATTGTAGTACTCAATGTCCGCCGAACTTATGCCGAGGTAGCCGGCCTTTCTTGAACCGCAGCATTTCATCTGGGCTATTATATTGCCCAATTGATAAGCCGGAATAGCGACCCCGGTTTGAGTTTCAATGCCATTTCCAAAGCCCGATACGATCAGCCCGGCCAGTTCGCCGGTCATGGTAAACAAGCCGCCCCCGATAGACCCTGACGATATCGGAGCCGTAAACTGAAGGTTTCCGTCGGCGCGCACGCCGACGCAAAACCCGAGGCTCGGAGCAGTCGACATACCATAAGCATTGCCGAGGGCGATTACCATCTGCCCCAGCCGGGGCTCGTCGTCATAAAATTTCGCTGCGGGAACCGGCGGTATGTCCGCCTTGAGAAGAGCCAGCCCGGTTCGGTAATCGATACCGATCAGTTCCGCGGTATGGGCCTTTTTATTCAACCAGACATAATGCTGAGGAAAACCGTAGACGGATGCCGCCGCAGTAAGAATCAAACCGGATGAATCGACGATTATACCGCTTGAGATAAGATTCATGGATGTCCGCGAGGTAAGGGCCGCCGTTTCACTGGTCCGCGATGCAACCGCCTCGACCGTTACGATAAAACGCGACGACGCCTTGATAAGTCGTTCCAGGTGCATGTCGAGGCTGTCTAATGTCATCGACGATGTCGGAGCGGCTACCGATAAAAATGCCGCCGAAATTACGATAATCATCAAATTTCTGGCGGCAAAACTGGAGTTAGGCCTTAGCATTTTAAAATGTTTCCTGCACCTCCCTGACGGCATCGGTTTGCGGTGTAATAAAATTCCTGATTACCGGCTGCCCCACGGGAGCTACAAATGTCTGGCCGTTTTGCTGAAAGAGTATAAAACCGCCGCGAAACGGAACGCGACCCAAATTCGCAAAACCATTATTGCTTCCGGCCAGTTGATTCATATAGCCACGAATACGATTGGCCCGCGCCATATGACGGTTGAACTCCCATTGCTGGTCGACGTGCTGAGCCAGGACGTGGTTGTCGCTCGGCTGAGCCGTCAGATAACGATCATCCGTATTGACATTGGCGGGCGACACATTTTCAGCCATCATGGGTGATTGATCGGGAACGGAAAACGGTCCGAAGCCTCCGGCAAAAACGAACGCCAGGACCAGGGCGGTCGTGGCCGACACTGAAACCAGGGTTCGCGTTCCGAAAGCCGGGGCCTTTTTAGGCAGGTAGGCTTTCTTGCGCGTTTCCTTGAATCTCTCGTCAGCGATCCGGTTCAAAAGCCGGGCGTTGAAGTCAGCGGAAACCTCCGGCTGATCCAGCCTAACCTTGTTTTTGGCAATAGCCAGTTCCCGGTAAATCATTTCTTCCCGTCGACATTCGGGACAACTGTCAAGGTGGTACACAACTTCCCTCTGACGCGTCCCCGAAAGCTCGCCGTTACAGTAAGCTGACAGGAAGGAGCGTACCTTTCGACAACGCATTGTATTCCTCCATTCTCGGTTGCAATTTTTCCCGAAGCAAAGCCCGGGCACGGTTAACGCGGGACTTAACCGTCCCAAGCGGTATGTGCATTATTTTTGCTACTTCATCATAAGGCTGCTCTTCGATATCGCGCAGGATAAAGGCAGTGCGGTACTTTTCGGGAAGGTCTTCCACAGCTTTCTTAAGGGCCTGAGGGAGATTGGTCGGGACTTTCATCTCAACAGCGATTTCATTTTCCTTGCCCTGCATATCATTGATATCGAAAAATTTGAAACGTTTGCGTTTCCTAAGCTCGTTGCGAGCCAGATTCAAAGCTATCGTATATAGCCACGTTGAAAAACAGTGCCGGAAATCGAATGAATCCCGGTGTTGATATACTCTGACGAACGTTTCCTGCACTATATCCTCGGCCTCTTCCTGACTTTGAATCATCCTTATTATGACGTTCATCAAGCGGTTTTTATAACGGTCGACAATTTTGCCAAAGGCCACCATGTCACCGTTCTGAACCCTCTTGAAAAGGTCATAATCTATGTTCTTTTCAGTTCCTTCAGCCACATCATACCTTTCGTTGGCAGTTATAAGTGTTACACTCGACCATATTATTGGTTCCAGTTTTTATGTAAATTTGCATCATCATATCCTATTGTCTCTTATTACTTTACAAATTTATATACGATTCTAAATTCCTTTTTCGTCAGTTTTAAGGCAAAATTCATACTAATCCGGCCCACTTTTTGAAAATATATACCTTTCCGGTTGCCGCCCACCAACTTAAAAACTCTGTTTTTTATCCTCTCAAACATCAGTGCGATAATCAAGGTGAATAAATCAAGTGCAAACCGAAGAGCTACCGAACAGTTATTGTGCGGCGCGGTTCGTGGGGCGCGTCTTTTGTATTGCGGGACATGCAGTTACAGACACCTCAAATTCGGAACAACTTTTGCTTTATAGAATCGCGTGCGATTAGTTTTATATTGACCCATAATTGGGTGAATCCTATTATCGATGTTAAGGAAGACACGCCCAACTACCCATTGGAGGGGATAATGGAGAAATATTTTAAGATACTGCTAATTATGACACTTATACCCATGATAACGCCAAGCCCCGGACAGGCACAGGTTGACGAAACCCAGTCACTTTATGACCTTCCGCCCCGGTGGTTGATCGACTGCCCGACCTCCATGACGCTGCCGCGCGGCTGCTTCGATGTCATCATGAGGGTTTATCCCAACGGCGGGATTCTCGGCAGCACGTCGATAGGTCTGACTAATCGCTTTACGGTAGGAGTATCTTACGGGTCCGAGGGAATCATCGCCGATGCCACACCCAACTGGAACCCAAGAATGGAATTCAATGTCAAACTCGGCCTTATCGAAGAATCGGTATATTTCCCCGGCTTTGCGATCGGATTCAACTCGCAGGGACAGGGCTCGTACGACACTCAGCAAAAAAGATATACATACAAATCCAAAGGCTTTTACGGAGTGGTATCGCGATCGTTTTATTTCATGAACGGGGTGTTCAGCGGCCACGCCGGGGCGAATTATTCGCTTGAAAACGAGGTCGACAAGGACGATGATCCGACGGTATTTTTCGGCATAGATACCCGCTTTAATTACAACGTCGGTTTCGTAATGGAGTACGATCTGGCGCTGAACGATAACAAAGGTTCACAAAGGTACGGAAAAGGTCGCGGCTATCTTAATATGGGTCTGCGCTGGCTTTATTCGGAGAACCTTGAAATCGAAGTGATTCTCAAAAACCTGCTGAACAACCGCCACGACGTTAATTCTTTTGGACGCGGGCTGCGTTTAACCTATATTGAGTACTTCTAAATTACTTGCCGAAGGGTTTTGAAATGAGACGGTTTCTGACATGGTTCTTCCCGCTTGCGACGGTAGCGATAGTCTGCATGGGCTGCTATACCGTGCTGGTGCATCCCGGCACGGAAGAAAATTATACCAGCCACGACTATCAGCAGAACTGCACCGATTGTCATTCCGATTATCACGAATATCCCTATGGTTATTTCTACGGCGACTATCCCGATTACTGGTGGGATACGCCCCGCTACGGCCATTATTATGCCTATCCCTGGTGGTGGGACTATTATTGGTATACCGAGAAACCGCGCCGTCAGAACATTTCTGACAATGGCGGCGACGAGGCCCCCGACGTTCGCGGCGAAGGTAAAAAGATCGAACGGCGGCAGACCTTGCGTCCACCCTATACCGACGATATCCCGACCATCAGCCGCGAGGGATACAATACCGGCAGCGGGACGACGACGGGACCGAGCGGCGGCAGCACCGGAGGCAATTCGGGCTCTACAACGGGGTCGGCCAACTCCAAAAATCAAGACAAGAAAACCGAATCGAAAAAGACACCTCGCCGAGACACCGGGAGAAAAAAATGACCCGGCGTCTTTGCCTTTTAATTTTCATATTTATTCTCATATCATCCGGCGTTTTCGCGCAGACATCCTACATTGAAAGCGTCCAGGAAATAACGGCCGGCAATTATGCCGGGATCGGCGCCCGGCAGATGGCTATGGGCGGAACCGGCATTATGGCTATCGATGGCACCGCCTTATTCCACAACCCGGCCAATCTTTCGCGCGTTCCAAGAATCGAATTCATGTTCGGTCTGAGCAATCAGAAATATAAAGACAACTCCACGGTACGGCGCGATCAGCTTCTGGTCGATACACTGACGAATTTCACTATGATAAATAAAGGATACCGGTTCGAAGGTTTCACTCCGCTGTCCGGCACCGCTGAAGACGATAAATCGAATACGCGCATAAGCAATGCCATATTGACCATCCCCTACCCGACTTACCGGGGATCGCTGGTGATCGGTCTGGGCGTGGCACGGGTGGCCGATTTTGACCGGGTTTTTTCTTTTTCGCATCTCGACCGATCTATCGACGGCGACATCAGCGCCTCCGGCGAGGAATTTCAATCCGGATCGCTGTATCAATGGTCCGGAGGTTTCGGAATTGAGCTCTCGCCCCGGGTGGCGGTTGGCGCTTCGGTTTCATTATATACCGGCACAAATAATTATGATTTTGCATACAAACTCGATTCAATCGGATATTTATATTTTCAGAGCGACCAGTACATAACCGATAAGTATCTCGGTGTCGGGGCGAAAATCGGGATGTCCATGCAGGTCAATTATTACTTCGCTTTCGGGATTACGGTGGAATCACCAACGATTACGGATATCAGCGAAGATTATTCAATCAGGTCGGTGACGGCCATAAATAATATCGCGGAACCAATGGATATATATGGCGGGTCAATAAATTACAATCTCAAGAAGCCGTTTGTGTTTTCCTTCGGGGCACAGATAGAGAAAAACAACGCTTTGCTCGAAGCCAATGCGAGCTACACCGACTGGTCGCAGATGACTTACAGCGACAATCCCGACATGGAGCAGGAAAATAAATATATCAAGTCTTATTATCGCGACGTGCTTCGCTACAGCATCGGCGCCGAATATGTCATACCATCGCTGAGTCTTTCTCTTCGCGGCGGCCTTTTCCGCGATCCCCTGCCATTCAAAGATCAGTTCATAAACGACAACCGCAACGGCTATTCGTTAGGACTGGGGGTGCTAATAGACCAAGTTCTTACGATTGATCTTGCTTACGTGCACGGATCGTACAGTCGCAATTCGAATTTCTGGTATGGGTCGGCGTCGATCGACAACAGAGGCTATGATCATTATCTCGTGATCGATGAAGATATAACGTACAACAGAATCTACCTGACCGCAGCCAGCCGGTTTTGATCCGTACTTGATCTTCACCATGCTCGCAAAGACAATTGTTTAAGTCTGAATTGGATTAAAAGAACAATAGCGCAAAGGCGACAGAAAAGCTTTTGCTATATTTAGCAACAGAATAAGACGGCCCAATGGTTATGGCAATATTGTCGGATCTTCGGGCAAATACAAAAAACTGCCCGACGCCGGCCGTGCCGTGATCATCAGGATGTTCGGCTTGAATATCCGCATCATAATAACTCAACGCCAGCGACAACACGATAA
>CAZMWI010000139.1:0-8556 GCA_964569945.1 uncultured Ignavibacteriaceae bacterium | reverse complement strand
GAGGGGCTCTCGGCCATGGGAGAAAAATATATCAATGATTTTAAAACCGGGCTTAATTCGGGGTGGATCGATGTTTTCCAGAACGTAGGAAAGAGCTCAGGCGCTTATTCCGGTGGGACGTACACCTCGGATCCATATATTCATCTTAATTTCGACGGTACCCTCAATTGGATATTTACTCTGGTGCATGAGATGGGCCATTCGATGCAGTCGTATTATGTCAAGCGCAACGAGCCGTACATTTATGCCGACTATACCACGTTTGTCGCCGAGGTTGCGTCAACATGCAATGAGTCATTATTAATAAAGCATCTGCTTGATGAGGCCAAGGATCGGAAAGAACGGATTGCTTTGTTGAATTACTATATTTATCAGATACGAACGACATTTTTCCGCCAGACAATGTTCGCCGAATTCGAACTGGCAATACATAAGCATATCGAAGAAGGTGGAGCTTTTTCCGATGATTATTTCAAAAAGACATTTGCCGAGATATATCAGAAATATTGGGGAGAAGAACTGCAGGTCGATGATCTCGGTTCGCTCCTGGGAATGGTAATCCCTCATTTTTACGGGCAATATTACGTTTATCAATACGCCACCTCGTACGCCGCGGCGGAACTCATATCACAGAAGATTCACGACGGCGACAAAGACATGGTCAAAAGCTACATGCAATTTCTGGCCACTGGATCTTCAGACTATCCGGTCGAAGTACTCAAGAAAACGGGCGTAGACATGACCACTCAAGAACCATTTTTGCATACGATCAAGTTATTCGACGGTCTGGTTGACGAACTGGAAAAATTGCTTAAAGAAGAAGGTGTGATCAAAGGCTAATTAGAATCATTAAAAACGCCGCGAGGAATATTATTTTCCCGCAACCTTTTGACAAGCCGAAAAGGAGGTTGAATATATCAACCTCCATCTGACTATAGTCTCGCGATAAATCTAGGCCAGATCAAAGCGGTCGAGATTCATCACTTTATCCCACGCCGCCACGAAGTCGTGCACGAACTTCTCTTTGGAATCGTCGCTTCCATAGACTTCTGCGACTGCGCGCAATTGTGAATTCGAACCGAATATCAAATCGACACTGGTTCCGGTCCACCTAACGTCACCGGTTTCGTGATCGCGTCCTTCGAATATGCCTTCGGATGATTCATTTGGCTGCCACTTCGTGTCCATATCGAGGAGGTTGACGAAAAAGTCATTGGTCAATACTCCGGGCCTATCGGTAAAGACACCGTACTTGCCGTTCCCGACGTTCGTCCCCAAAACACGCATACCGCCGATAAGAACCGTCATCTCGGGAGCGGTAAGTTTCAGCAGATTCGCTTTATCCAGAAGAAGCTCTTCCGCCGGTATGCCGTGATCGACCTTGCGCACGTAATTGCGGAAACCGTCGGCGAGAGGCTCGAGCGGAGCGAAAGAATCGACGTCAGTTTGTTTTTGCGTAGCATCCATACGTCCCGGCGTAAACGGAACCGTCACATTGAAACCGGCGTCTTTGGCGGCCTTTTCGACACCCGCGCAACCGGCCAAAATAATCAAGTCGGCCAAAGAAACTTTTTTATTTCCAGACTGTGCTCCATTGAATTCTTTTCTTATGCCTTCCAGCTTTTTCAGCACTTTCGCCAATTGCTGCGGTTGGTTTATTTCCCAATCCTTCTGGGGAGCAAGACGAATCCGTGCACCGTTAGCTCCGCCGCGCATGTCGGAACCGCGGAAGGTCGATGCCGAAGCCCAGGCTGTCGAGACGAGTTCTGAGATGGACAGCCCTGAATTCAACACCTTGCTTTTCAGGGAAGCAATATCTTTCTTATTAATCAACTTGTGATCTATAGTGGGGATGGGGTCCTGCCAGATGAGCTCTTCTTTGGGCACTTCGGGGCCAAGGTAACGAGCGCGCGGGCCCATATCGCGATGGGTCAGCTTGAACCAGGCCCGGGCGAAAGCGTCCGCGAACTCCTTAGGATTTTTCTGATACCGACGAGCTATCGGTTCATAGATTTTGTCAAAGCGCAAAGAGAGGTCCGCGGTGGTCATCATCGGGCGATGCTTCTTCGAGGGATCGTGGGCGTCGACCACCATATCCTCTTCGGCCACGTCTTTGGCAAACCATTGATTGGCACCAGCCGGGCTTTTGACCAATTCCCATTCATATTTGAACAGCGTGTTCAGATAGCCCATGTCCCATTTGGTCGGATTCGGCTTCCAGGCGCCTTCAATGCCGCTGCCGATTGTATCGCCGCCTTTGCCGCTTTTAAAGCTGCTCTTCCAGCCAAGCCCCATCTGCTCGACAGGCGCAGCTTCGGGTTCGGGACCGACCAGCGCGGCATCACCGGCACCATGACATTTGCCGAAGGTGTGTCCACCGGCAACGAGCGCGACCGTTTCCTCATCGTTCATGGCCATGCGCGCGAAAGTCTCCCGGACGTCGACGCCGGAGGCAACCGGATCGGGGTTGCCATTTGGGCCGTCCGGGTTCACATAGATGAGCCCCATCTGCACCGCGGCGAGGGGATTTTCCAGGTCCCGTTCCCCGGAATAGCGTTTGTCGCCGAGCCATTCGGATTCGGAACCCCAGTAGATATCCTCTTCGGGTTCCCAGATATCTTCACGTCCCCCGCCGAAACCGAAGGTCTTGAATCCCATCGATTCCAATGCGCAATTACCGGCGAGGACAAAGAGGTCGGCCCAGGAAATTTTCCGGCCATATTTTTTCTTGATTGGCCAGAGAAGTCGGCGGGCTTTGTCGAGGTTGACGTTATCCGGCCAGCTGTTTACCGGTGCGAAGCGCTGGTTGCCGGAGCCCGCGCCACCCCGACCGTCGGCGATGCGGTAGGTCCCGGCGCTATGCCAGGCCATCCGAATAAAGAGCGGGCCGTAGTGTCCATAGTCGGCCGGCCACCATTCCTGTGAATCTGTCATCAGGGCATAAAGGTCTTTCTTTACTGCTTTCAGATCGAGGCTCTTGAACTCCTCGGCGTAGTTAAATCCCTTATCCATGGGATTGGGGAGGTTGGAGTGTTGGTGGAGAATTTTAAGGTTCAACTGGTTTGGCCACCAGTCCGCATTTGACATGGCCCCGGCCGCGGTGTGTATGTGCGAGACACCTGTCACGGGGCATTTGCCCTCCTGTTTCACGTTCTTTTCGGTCATGATTTTACCTTTCCACAGATTTATTATAATTCAATGTTTGTCTTTATTATAAATTGTAACGCTTTTGTTCGGTTTTATTTCCCGGCTCGTTGTTTCTTTTTGCATTCGGAACATAACCCGTTAATTACCACGTGCTTGACCTCGACCCGGCCCCAGTCCGATACGGATTTGGGCGGTTTCATCTTATCGAAATCGGGCCAATAGAAGTCCTCTATTTTATGGCATTTGGAACAAACCAGATGGTGATGGTTGGAAATATTTATATCAAAGCGAGTGGCGTTATTGATATGATGAATTCTCTTAATCAAACCATATTCCTCAAACGTCGCTATCGTTCTATAAACGGTATCGATAGATATGGTCTTGAGGTGTTTGCGCACCAAATCGAAAACGTTTCCGGTGGTCGGATGATTAGTATATTTAACAAGAGCCCTGAAAATTTCAGTCCTTTGATGGGTTATTCTCAGGCCTTTGGCTTTACAGACTCTTTCGAAGTCTTCCATCATCCGAGAAATGTCTTTGCTTTGATTTTTCATATTCATTATAACCTTTCTTATTGTAGAATAGTTCCTATTTAGGAATAAATATCCGTTAGCATTTTTGATTAAAAATATTAGTGATATTTTAAAGGTCATATTTATTATATTTGAGGAATAAGGTTAAACTCGATGCGTTACCGAATGAAATAGGAAGGCAATCGAATGAATATCCATTCCAATGTATTACAAGCCATAGGCAATACGTCGTTAGTACGACTCCAGAAAGTCGTTCCAGAGGGGTGCGCCAAAATCTATGCCAAGCTCGAATGGGAAAATCCGACCGGAAGCATGAAAGACCGTACGGCCCAGGCCATGATCGCACGGGCCGAAGAAGACGGCCGCCTCAAACCCGGTTACACCATAGTCGAATACACCGGCGGCAGCACCGGTATCTCGCTGGCTCTTATTTGCGTGGCCAAAGGATACAACCTTCATATTGTCACCTCGGATGCCTTCAGCAAAGAGAAGCTGAAACATATGGAAGCGCTCGGCGCTAAGCTCACTATGGTACCTAGTGAGGGCGGTCTTACGACCAAAAAACTTATACTGGATATGATCGCCACGGCCAAAGAAATCAGCCAGCAGCCAAACACGTACTGGACCAACCAGCTTTCCAACGAAGACAGCATCACCGGTTACTATCTACTGGGCGAAGAAATCTGGAGTCAGACCGACAGCAAAGTCGATGCCTTTGTTCATTGTGTCGGGACGGCCGCCTCATCGCGGGGTGTGGCGACCATATTGAAGCGCCACAATCCCAAAGTGCGGATAGGTATCGTGGAGCCGGCCGAATCGGCGGTTCTGTCCGGCGGCCAGCCGGGGCCGCACAAAATCGAGGGGGTCGGCATTGGTTACACGCCGCCGCTGTGGGAGCCGAGCCTCGTGGATGAAATAATTCCCGTAAAGACCACCGATGCCAAGGCTATGGCCCGGCGTCTGGCCCGTGAAGAGGGTCTTTTCGCGGGGACGTCGTCCGGGGCAAATGTCATCGCCGCCATCCAAATGGGAGAGCGTCTGGGACCGGATGCCAGCATCGTCACATTGATGGTGGATTCAGGTTTGAAATATCTCAGCACCGACGTTTTCTCCACGGGTAATTCATAAATAGTACGCTTTGAACTTCCTATAGCAAGAATGCTCATTTTAAAAAGGGAGACGGAAGGAACCGTCTCCCGAGCGGAAGGACCGACCCCTATTGGCCGGAGATGAGATTATTTGACCGCACCGACTGCCTTTTCCCAGTCGAAATAGGCGTCGAGGAATTCGTACACCGCTGAATAATAACCCATTATAGCCTGATCGAGGACTACCCGGCTGTCTTTCAATTCGAGCTGCGTTGTCAGACCGACTTCTGACGTGGACTGGGCAATCGAGAACGCCTTTTTTGCCGCGGTACGGGTTGCATCGGCGGATGATATCCGGTCGTGCGCTTCTTTAAGTCTCAGCCGGACACTTTCCAGTTCGCGCTCGATGTTCTGCTTGTTGCGGTCGATCTCGATGCGTGTCTTATCCCGTTCGATTTTTGCTTTCTGAACCCTGGCGCTATTGGCGCCGCCGGTGAAAATAGGGATGGACAGGCTTAAGCCGAACGTGAAGCTATTGTTTTCCTCGTCAAAGCTCCACCGGTCCGACTGCGCCGAATAAGCGTAGATGAGGTTGCCGGAAAGTGTTGGCAGGTACGATGCTTTCTCGGCCTTGACGTTCGTGCTGCGCAGCCTTTCTTCCCACAGCAGCGCGTTGAAATCGGGCCGGTTGTCCAGCACGGTTTGCATCGTCATCGATTGCGGAAGTTCGGGATAATCAGCGAGGCTGCCGTCCAGGACTATCTCGTTATCGGCAGGCAGCCCGGCCAGATTTTTCAGATTTATCAGCGCCACGTTATAGTTCTTCTCGGCGTTGGTCGTTTTCGGAATGTGATCCTTGTGTCGAACATCCGCTTGAAGCAGCTCGAACTCGGACTTAAGGCCGAGATCGTACGCCTTTTTGACGTCATCGTATTGCCCGGGCATTGTGCTCAGATGCCAGGGAGACCTCCCATACTTTCTTCAGCAACAGGGTTTGATAAAATGCTGTCTTGGCATACGTGATAATTTCCTGATACGATGCATCATACATAAAGTCGGTCAACTTGTGGTACTGCCGGGCTGCCTGTATGGCGTTGTATACCGCGCCGCTGAACAGGGTCTGGCTTAACATCACGTTGGCGCTGTACTCATTGTTGCGGCTGATGGGAATTTTCGATATTCCCGCCGTTGAATCGCCGCTCAATTTGCCGGCATCGAAGTACATGTACGTTTCGGTCGGATTGCGCATGTACCCGGCTCCGGCGGAAATTTTCGGCAGGGCTCCCGATATCGCCAGCTTCTTCTGCGCCCCGGCGATTTTCACGTCCTGCCGCGCCAGCTTCAAATCCTGGCTGTTGCGCTCGACCAGTTCGAGAAAGCGGTCAAGGTTGTACTGCTCGGCCTTGATAGGCAGAATCCCGGTAATCATCAGGAATATCACTATGAAAATTATTTTCTTCATCGGTTACCCCTTGTTCTCGCTTTGGATACGGGTGGTAGATTTCTTCGTTCGGGTCGTAAGAGCCTGCAGGGCCGGAATGATAAACAGCGTCAGCGCCGTCGAGACGACCAGTCCGCCGATCGTTACACCCCCCATCGGCTGACGGATTTCACGGCCCGAGGCACCCATCCCGAGCGCCATCGGCAGCATACCGAGAATAATGGCAACGGCCGACATGACAATCGGCCGCAGTTTGACGGGACACGCTTCGAGCAAAGCCTCGGTGACCGACATACCCTGCTCACGAATCAAAATATTGGCATAATCGAGGATCAATATGGCGGTGTTGACAACGATTCCGAGAAGCATGACGATTGCCATCATGGCGAAAATGTTCATGGTCGATCCGGTCATGACCATGACGCCGATAACGCCAGCGGAAACGTCCCCAAAACCAATAGCGGTTGTTTTAGGTTTTCCAGTATCGCCGCCAGCAGCATATAAGTCAGGATGATGGCCAGGAGCAAAGCCTTAAGCATGTCTTTGACGGCGTCATTCATCATCTTGGCGGTGCTTCCCCAACTCATGCCGTACCCGGGTTGAAAGTCCACATCGGCAACACGGCGCCCGATCTCGGCGGTCACGTTACCAAGCGGAACACCCGCCGCGGGCGACCCGGTAAACTGTATCGCCTTGAATTTGTCGATGTGCAGGATCTTGTTGACACCAGCATCGAATTCGATATCGGCCAGTTGCGATAGTTTAAAATTATGACCTTGCGCGGTAATCGGAAGATTGGCTACTTCTTCCGGGGTGTCGATCGAGGCATCATCGATCATGACGCGCAGATCGTACTCTTCGCCCAGCTCCCGGTACTGCGTCGCCACCAGTCCGGTCAAAGCGCCTCGAAGCTGCATGGCGATATCATAAACGGTCAGTCCGGCGTCGGATATCTTGCGGCGGTCGGGGATAATGCTAATTTCCGGTTTGCCCGATCGCGAGCTGGCATTGAGGTTGATCAATCCCGGAACCGTTTTAATCTTTGTCAGAATTTCCTCTTTGTACCGTTCAAGCTGGTCGACGTCCTGCCCCTTTATGTAAAAGGTGACGGGCTTCTCCGAGTTGCCGCCCCCGACCGATGACACCGCCCGTACGCCGAGAATTATGTTGGGTATATCCGAAAGGTCGCCGATCATCTGGTTGACCGTCTGTTCGGTGGTCTTGTCCCGCTTGCTGACGTCCACGAGTTTGACTTTCAGCAAAGCCAGGTTTGTACCCTGGTTGATATTGCTGAGCGAACCCTGTTGAGTCAGGATCGTTTTAACCGACGGGTATTTTTTCAGGCGGTCATTGATCTCCTGCAATGCCTGCGCGGTCTTATCGAGATTGTACCCAAGCGGCATTTCCACCTGTATCTGGATGTCGCCCTCATCCATCAACGGCACGAATTCAAAACCGATGTTTCCGGCAAACATAAAGCTTATGATAAGCAGGCCCACACTGCCGGCCACTATCGCGAGCAAACGCTTTTTGGACACGAACAAAACTTCCAGCATCCTTTCGTAGTACTGCTCGGCCTGCTTGTTTTTCGTTTCAAACCAGTTGCTTATGCGGCGCATCAGCCCCTTGCCCCCACCATTGCCCTCGGGGAGAATAGGCGAGGCCCTCATCGGCGTCAGCGTAAACGAAATCAGCAGCGAAAACATGGTGGCAAACGTTACGGTCAGCGCGAAAGCCTTGAAGATTATCCCCGGGATGCCGGACATATTGGCAATCGGGAGAAACACCGCGATATTGGTGGCGGTCGATGCCAGCACGGCGACGACCACTTCCGACGTTCCAACCGCGGCCGCTTCTTTTCGAGACTTGCCCATGTACTTATGCCTGAAAATATTCTCGATGACGACGACGGAACAGGACTATATCCATGATCGGGAATTCCTGCACATCGAGCTTTTCAACCGTCGGCAGTTTGGCATCATCGGGCAGATCGCTGATTATTGCATCGACCTTGTCCTTGACTTCCTGATTGGCGATTTCGACGTCCTTATCGAGTTCGAACTTGATAATGACCAGAGACAATCCTTCCATTGAATATGAAGTCATCTGATCGATCTTGCTAACTGACGAAACCGCGTCTTCAATCTTTTTTGTAATTTGTGTTTCGACCTCTTTCGGACCGGCTCCGATATATGTCGTCTGTACGGAAATGTACGGGACGTCAATATCGGGCATAAGGTTCAAGGGCATCGCAAAAAAGGCGAGCGTCCCGAAGAGCAGGAAGACAATCAAAAACATGCTCATCATGATCGGGCGCTTAATCGATATATCGGACAAAAACATTAAT
>CAZMWI010000138.1:0-8606 GCA_964569945.1 uncultured Ignavibacteriaceae bacterium | reverse complement strand
CTTCGGGGTCCCTGACCGCCAGCGGGAGATAGTCCATGACCGTACGCATTATGGCAAGCGAAAAGCGGTTCTGGATCGGGCTTTCGTCGACGCCGGTGAAATAGCTTTCGATGACGTGACAGATGATGTCGATGCCGCCGTCGATAGTGTAATCTTTCGGTACCGTTACGGTCAGTTCCGGGTCGATGATGGTAAATTTCGGAAACAGCATTGGATGTCCGAGGACGGCTTTTTCATGCGTCTCCCAGTTGCTGATCACGGCGCCGGAATTGGCTTCGGAACCGGTCGCGGCGAGGGTCGGAATTTCGATAACCGGAAGAGCTTTACTTATTTTTTTGGGGACAGGCTGGCCGTGCATAACATAATCCCAGATGGGACCATTATTGGCCGCAGCGACCGCGACGCCTTTGGCGGCATCCATCGGAGAACCGCCTCCGACACCGATGACCATATCGCAGTTGTTCTCATTGGCCAATTTGGCGGCGGCATCGATGGTCGTGCTGCGCGGATTGGGCTCGACCTTATCGAAAACTATCGCACCAATACCCTCGCGTTCGAGGTAATCGGTGACGCGGTTGATGATGCCATTAGCCGATGAGGATCGTTTGCCTGTAATTATTATGGCGTTCTGGCCGACTTTTTTTGCTTCAACGCCGACCTTATCGATCTCGCCGGGTCCGAAGATTATTTTTGTCGGGTTATAAAAAGTGAAATTCAGCATAGTTTCCCCTGTTATTTTAGTTTATCCGAATATATTTTAATTATAACGATTAAGAAAGATCTGTGTTCGATTATCGATAATAAATGACTACAGAATTTGGCGGAAGTCAAATGAAAGAAACAGACAGACAATATCATGCCGTGACAGGAGCTTTTGGCTATTCCGGCAAGTATATAACAAAGAGATTACTCGATGGAGATTGCAAGGTAAAAACTCTTACGAATTCCGTATCACGGTTTAATCCATTCGGGGACAAGATCGAAATTTCGCCATTTAATTTTGACAAGCCGGAGGTGTTAAAGGCGACTCTTGAAAACGTCTCTGTTCTCTATAACACCTATTGGGTAAGATTCAATCACAAAACATTCAAGCATTCGGAAGCGGTAGATAACACTATTATCCTGTTCGAGGCCGCAAAATCGGCTGGAGTTCAAAGAATTGTTCATGTAAGCATTACCAACCCATCAGAAGACTCGAATCTGGAATATTTCAGTGGCAAGGCTATTCTGGAGAAATCTCTAATTAAAACGGGTGTATCATATGCTATTCTCCGGCCGACGGTTATATTTGGCAAAGAAGATATTCTTGTAAATAACATTGCATGGCTTTTGAGAAAATTCCCGATATTCGGAGTTTGGGGTGATGGTCAATATCGTTTACAGCCCATTTATGTTGATGATTTGGCCAAAATCGCGGTGGCGACGGGGAAGAATCGAGAGAATGAAATAATTAATTGTATCGGGCCGGAAACATTTACATACCGTGAATTGGTAGAAACAATAGCACGGGGAATCGGCAAAAACCCATCTTATATTTCGATTTCTCCTGCAATTGGGTATTACCTTGCGGGGATATTGGGGTTTTTCACCAGGGACAGAATAATAACTCGTGAGGAAATTGAAGGGCTAATGCAGGATCTGCTTTATGTCGACTGTGACCCACCCGGAAAAACCAAATTGTCCGATTGGATAAAAGAAAACAGCGACAAGGTTGGCCTGCGATATACTAGTGAATTGAAACGTCGCAGAGATCGTGTAACGAAATACGAATCCAATTAAAGTCATCGGTTTCTTTTTTGGTGACAAACCATGATCCCCGCATATAAATTAATATATGCCGGAAGTGAAAAACAATAATGCGACGCCTCTGAAAGTCCTTTTTATCACTCATAACTATATTCGTTATCAGGGCGATTTCTCCGGGGTGTTTTTGCACCTGCTGGCCCGTCGGCTGCGGGATCATGGAATCAATGTTTCGGTTCTGGCTCCGCACGACGGCGGTCTGCCGGAGTTCGAGATGATCGACGGCATAAATATATATCGCTTCCGCTATGGCGACGATACTGCCGAGACGTTTGCCTATCGCGGCGATATGCACCGTCAGTTGATGTACAACCCGCTGAAATTTCTGCGGCTGCTGAAATTCGTCCGCGAGGCATATAAGCAGGCGGTGAAGATAATCAAAGAAGAAAATATCGGGCTGGTCAATGTCCACTGGATTGTCCCCAACGGCCTGATAGGAAAGAAGCTGCTCAGGAAATTCGACGGTAAGGTCAAGATATTTCTAAGCTCGCACGGGACTGATATCAGGCTGCTGACGAAAATTCCGTTTGTTCTCGGGTATTTCAGGTCGTTTATAAGAAATTGTCGGGCGTGGACGGTGGTTTCGACCTTTTTGGCCTCCAAGATTTCACTTAAGGATCAGGAACTGGGCAATACGATCAAAGTCATCGCGTTGCCGAACGACGAAACACTTTTTCATCCCATAAATAGAATCAAAAAAGACCGTTATCTGATAGTGGCGGCATCGCGCCTGACGGTGCAAAAGCGTCTGAAGCATCTGATCGAAGCAATTCGACTCACGTCGGACAAGGTCCCGGACGTTCGGCTTGAAATATACGGCACCGGTCCCGAACAGGAGAAGCTGCTGCGACAGATCGAAGAGGCGGGTCTGTTGGGGCGCATCAATATTTTCGAGCCGCTGGCGCAGGATAAACTGGCCGAGGTGTACAACCGGGCTTCGGTAGTGGTGCTTAATTCTTACGAGGAAGGTTTCGGGCTGGCTCTGACCGAGGCGATGTTGTGCCGTACGGCTGTCATCGGTACGAAATCCGGCGGCATCACGGGTATAATCGATCATGAAAAGAACGGCCTTCTGGTGCCGGTGGATGATCCTGAAAGCCTGGCGGCGGCGATAGTGCGGCTGGTTACGGATACCGAACTTCGCGACAGTCTGGCTGAAGCGGGGTATCAAAAAGCACTCAAGAAATATTCATCGGATTCGTCGGCGCGGGCTTTCGCGGCGATGTTCAGAAAATAATCTGTCTACGAATTAAATTTGGATTCGATCTGCGTCAGGACTTTGTGCGTGTCCGATGAGCAGAATTCGAGGATTTTGCCGGTGACAAAGCGGCGGAATTTGAGATCGTTTTCGGGATTGCCGTTGGCGTGGAATTCACTCTTAGCCGATTGCCAGAGCTTTTCGACGGCCTGTTCCGACAATGGGCGGTCGCCGTCGCGGCCCGGTTCCCCGTTTGCCAGAGATATCAAAGCAGCCTTCAGATGATTGTATGGCCAGTCCGAGGTGACGGCTGTTTTGATTATATTGAAAAGAGCATCCTTGTCAGCAGTTCGCAGGTCGTGACCGGCTCTCCGCAGTGCCACCATGACAGATGTGCAAATGTGCGCTATCTTCTTGTATTGGGACTGGTCTATCCGGTTATCGGAACACAGGCGATCGAACAGCCCGGAAAACGGCGACAGCGATAAAGCGCCGATTTGCTCTTTATGCAATCCCATCGCGGCCCAGCGAGACTGCTTTTCCCAGAGCGGTTCGGTCAGTTTGCTTCGGATATTTTCTACGCGCTCGTCGGTGATTCTCACCGGCGGGTGATCGGTGTCGGGATACATGCGGTCCGGGCCGGGCAGGATGCGTTCGAAATCGCTGGTCCCGTCTTTGATGTCCTGCCGTGTTTCATGGACGACGCCTTCGGCCAACTCAGAGATTCTGATCTTGATCTCATTGATAGCCGTGAGAACGTCATCTGACGGCCCGCAAATGAGAACTATATCGTCGCCGTCGGTCCAGCCGAGTTTAGTCTTGATTTTATCCCAGTCGGACGCGGTGATGTCGTACTGATCGGCGTGGGATAGAAAGAAAAGGTTGGGTATGGTATCGATACAGGCGATTACCCGAACGCGCCCGGATAATTCAAAGGCGAAGTCCCGAACCGGCTGCAGTTCTTTGGTCGTGATATCAGCCAATTCAGGTAGCCGCAGACCGATCACCTTGAGCGGACGGTCGCTTTCCAGACGGCGTCCGAGAATATCGTTATTGTCGCGGAACAGGTCGGTGAAGATACCCTCGGTATATTCGATATCATCGGGTTTCGGAAATCTTTCGGTATATATCTTCTGCAGCTCCAGCAGACCTTTCTGGCGCAACGCTTCGCTGGCGGTCAGGGAACGGATGTTTTCGACCTTGTGCACGCCTTTGATTTCGACTCGTTTGCCGCCGGTGACCGAGACGTTGACATCCTGCCGTACGGTTCCGATTCCGCGTCGTACCAGGCCGGTGATTTTCATCGAATTGCCCAGAAGACGACACACTGCAGCGGCTTCATCGGGATTTTTCATCTGGGCGTCGGTGATGATTTCCACGAGAGGGATAGACAGGCGGTCGGTAGCGAAGGTGATATAATGCCCGATATCAGAAATTTCCCGGCAGGCTTCTTCTTCGAGATTTACCTGGGTAATATTGATTGTGCGATCTTTAAACGGCATCCATCCGTCGACACCGATAATCATGGTTCTTTGAAATCCGGTCGGGATGGACCCGTCGAGGTACTGCTTACGAATGACGTGAAGCTCATCGACAATCCGGCAGTTGAAATGCAAAGCCAGTTGGATGGCGAAATCGACCGCTTGCTGATTGACCAGAAACGGAGGAGTGTCGTCCATTTCATAAGTGCAGGTCAGATCGCGGTAAAGGCGATAGATGACGTTCTTCTTCGTCTTGAATTCCATCAGGGCGGTGCCGTCGTATTCGCCGAGTTCCGAAAGCGTCGGCCTCATGTGGCGCAGAAGTTCGGCATTGTGCGGGCCGTGGCTGGAGCCGACGGGGCAGTGGCAGAACAGCTTGCGCTTTGTGTTCAACTGCTGGTGAATCTCCAAACCGCACTTGAAGCCAAGCTTTTCGAGCCGTTCGTTGGTCGTATGATGCCTTATAGCGTCCTTCATAACGCAGACAAATATATGTTTCCGGCCCGAAAATCAAAGCGATTTTTTTATTCGATTTGTTGATAAAGTTGTATATCATCATACAGAATTAGTTTGCATAAAACATAAGTTGACCTATATATTTAACTCTATAGGAGGGAAAAACCGTGCGCTCTATAGAAGAACTCATCAATCGTCAAATCAACCAGTGGGAATTCGCGCAGAAGGAACGTAATGAATCTCAGGAGAAAAGGAAAGAGCATAATATCCAGCCGATAGTCACAGTTAGTCGACAGCGCGGCAGCCGGGGCTCATACCTGGCCGAGCTTATCGCCGAGAAACTCGGTTACCAGAGACTACACCGGGAGGTCATCGACGAGATCTGTCGGTCATCGGGTTATAAGAGGAGAATAATCGAGTCGCTCGACGATAAGGTTCGATCCCGGATTGAGCTGATGATTGAAGGTGCCTTCAAGGGGATGTATATCGACGCCGGAGATTATTTCCGTGAGTTGTATAAAGTCATGATGTCGATATCGGAGCACGGCGGAGTGGTCACGGTCGGACGAGCGGCCAATTTCATACTCCGGAGAGACCAGGGCTTTCATGTCCGGGTGGTGGCGTCGAAGCCGTCGCGTGTGGCCAACCTGATGCAGTACGAAAAGCTCTCTCTTGAAGAGGCCGAAGAGGCGATAAACAAGAGCGACGAAGAGAGAGAGCACTTTGTCGAAGCCAATTTCAAGAGGCATATCGACGAGCCCGGGGCCTATGATCTGGTAATCAACACGTCATACATCGATCTCGAACAGGCACTCGAAATGATCCTGATCGGAGTGAAGGCGAAGGCAAGTTTCCTGACGTCGGGTAAATGATCGAACGCAAAAAATATGTTGTTTTATAAAATTTTTTATTGCTTTGTTTAATTTAAAATGCGTTTAATTGTCTGTGTCAGCGTCGTTTGGAGAGGGTTTTGTCCCGATTAAGCACGAATCGGACCACCGCGAAAACAAGAGTAAACGTATTATAAGACCAACCTTCATAGTACATTAGGAGGTACTGATGCCAGCTAAAACAACGGCAAAGAAGAAGGCCGCTCCCAAGAAAAAGGCGACGGCGAAGAAGACGGTCAAGAAGGTAACCAAGAAGACGACGGCGAAGAAGGCCGTGGCCAAGAAGAAACCGGCCGCGAAGAAGGTTGCCAAGAAGAAGACGACGGCGAAGAAGACTGCGGCAAAGAAGCCGGCAGCCAAGAAAAAAGTAGCCGCCAAGAAGAAACCGGCCGCCAAGAAAACCGCCAAGAAGGTGGTAAAGAAGGCTGCTCCCAAGAAGGCCGCTCCCAAGAAGAAAGCGACCAAGCGTAAAGCCAGTCCCGCCCTGATGAGACCGGTGCAGCCCGATGACATTCTGAGCGCCGTAGTCGGATCGAAGCCGATGCCGCGCGGTCAGATCACCAAGAAATTGTGGGATTACATCAAGAAGAACAAACTTCAGGATGCAACCAACAAGAGGATGATCAACGCCGACCCGACCTTGAAAAAGGTCTTCGACGGTAAGGCCAAGGTCGACATGTTCACGATGACCAAGCTGGTTTCGAAACACATCAAATAGACGAAATCAGGATTATATAATTGCAAGGCCGGAAGTTTCCGGCCTTTTTTTGTCGGTACGATTTGCAGGCGATTACCTGTTTGATTTAAAGTCTGTCCTGTTTATATTCCGTCCATGACCGGTAAACATGAAGGAAAACGCGGACGCCTTCTGGCGCCCGTAATATTTTTCTGTATATCCACGATCTTCGCCCTTCCGTTTTTATTGAAGTGGTCGTATATCGGAGTTGGCGACTGGGAGCTGTTTGCCACCATGGCGGCCATTCCGGCCAAGACGGTTCTGCATTACGGCCAGTTTCCGTTCTGGAACCCGTACATCGGCGGAGGCAATATTCTGTTCGCACACCCCGAGGTAGCGGTGTTGTCGCCGTTCTTTTTATTGATATTGATTTTCGGACCCATCGCCGGATTGAAAATTCAAATCCTGTGTTCTTATTTTCTGGGGCTGTACGGAACCTACCTGTTTGCCCGCAAAATTGGCCTGTCCAAAATAGCCTCATACCTGACCGCCCTTATGTTCTGGGGCAGTTCGTATTTTGCCCTGCATTTTACGGTCGGGCATATACCGTTCACTCATTTTTGTTTTTTACCCTGGTTTCTGTTTTTCCTCGTGAAAGCGGAGGAAAACTGGAAACATCTCTTTACGGCAGCGGCGGTTATTGCATTGATAATTCTCGGCAATGGCGCGGCGGTACCGCTGGTGTACATGGTCCTTTTTGCCGGACTGTATATCCTGATTCGCGCCGTACAGAAGAAGGAGTTCAAGCCGATCAAGCTGTATATCGGAGCGGTGGTCCTTGGAGTCTTTGTCGCCGCCATAAAGTTTTTGCCGATGTATCTGTATTTATCACATTCGCCGTGGGAAGGCATGAGCCAGGACAGCACGCCTCTCGGGTTGGCCCTGAACGGATTTTTTTCGATAAACCAGGCTGTGTTCAAGACGACCGGGCCGGATCAGTACTGGGGGTGGCATGAGTATGGAGCCTATATTTCACCGGTCATACTGGCGCTGGCGCTGTCGGGGGCGGTGGCCTCATTCAGGAGGTCTCTGGTCTGGATCGTTCTTGCCCTTTTCTTTTTTATCTTCGGGCTTGGTCATTTTTCAGATTTTTCTCTCTGGGCACTTTTTACCAAACTCCCCGGGTTCTCGTCGATAAGAGCACCATCGCGGGCTTTTCAGTTTGTCGTCCTGTCGGTGTCGGTTATGGCCGGAGTCGGTCTGGACTTTTGGATTAAGAAACTTGCGGGGAGCGTCCCATCGATAAAAGTGCTTTTTGCAATCCTGATCGCGCTGGTCGCGGTGGGCAATTTCCTGATCAATCTTCCGGCCCTGCGAACGATAGATTATAAGCTCCCCGGCCATTACAAATTCGCAGACAATTTCAAACAGGAAATCGGACGCGCCGACAATATTTACAATGCCTTCCTTCAGAATCGGGGTTCCCTTATGGCGCCGTGGCTGTCGGCCTATGGTCCCAGTCGGGGGCTGGTGCTGCCGACCAATGAAGTGTTGATGGAATATATGCCCCAGGGCAACCTTCAGGTCATTAACAGATCGTACACCCCCAATAAAGTCACCTACGATATCAAACCATCAGGCAGCGGCACGATCGTATTCGGGATCGGGTACGACAGTGGGTGGAGGGCCGAGGACGGCCGGAAGCTGTATGAAAACAACGGTTTGGTCGCGACCGATTATTCGGCGTCGGACAGGCATATTGTCCTGTATTATCGGCCGCAGTATTTTTATATCGGGTTGATTATCAGCGTCTTGTTTATCGCGCTGTCATTGGCGGCGCTTGTCAACGCCCAGATCGGGCGCGGCTTTAAAACGATATTTAAGTAACGTCCAGATGGCTTCGAGGCCGTCATGCCAGCGAATTTTTTTGCCCTCGTCGAATTTGCGCGGGTGGTAGCTTATCGGCACTTCGGTTATTTTAATTTTATTCCGTCCCAGCTTAGCGACGACTTCGGGACAAAATTCGAATCGCAGGCTTTCCAGGTTCATTTTTTTGAATACGTCGGTGCGGATCATTTTATAGCAGGTAGATTCATCGGTAA
>CAZMWI010000137.1:0-8634 GCA_964569945.1 uncultured Ignavibacteriaceae bacterium | reverse complement strand
GTGATTGAAGGTGTGGTTATTGGCTTCGGTGAAATGTGTTCTCTTAACATAGCCGAGAAATTCAAGGGAGCTGTTTTTATTTATAGCTATATCACCCTTCAGTCCGCCGGTAAAACGTTCGGTCTGGAGGTGTTCGTCATATGGCACCGCGTCGGGGTTGGCCAGCTTGGGGTCAAGATTATATGTCGCCAGATCAATTCCTTCGGGATTTTCATGGTAGACGTCGGTCCAGCCGAAGATAGGCGTCAGCACGACAGACTTCGTTGGAATATATATGGCCTTACCGTAGAAATTTTTTCCCCGAAAGTGAGTGTGCTCCCGGTATCCATCGCCCATCATCTTCGAAAACGACACCCGATAATTGATATCTTTGCCACTTCCGCCGAACTGCCCAAAGCCTTTCCAGAAGCCGTTTGAGCCAAAGGAGGCAATGGCTTCGCCTGATACGGGCTCATTGGGGGAATTTTGTGTCAGGATATTAATTGTTCCTCCGGAGCCGCTCCCTCCATAAAGCGAAGCCGCCGGTCCCCGAAGAACTTCCATTCGGCTTACAGTATTGAAGTCAATGTCGAAAAAATCCGGTGCGAATCCGGTTGGGTCGTTCACCGGTATACCGTCGTACAGGATTTTTATTCCACGAATGCCCCGTTCCGTTAATATTCCCTGCCCCCGGATAGAAAGATGCACTCGGCTGCCGTTGGCCTGATTATCCACCTTTACGCCGGGAACCATTCTCATAGTCTCATCGACCGATACCGAACGCGGCAGTTCATCTATAACGCTTTGTTTGATTATGCTCATTGAATAGGGTGTCTTTTTTAATGGAATCATCAACCTCGATGCCGTGACGATAATATCGTTTGGAATTCTATACGCCAGTGTGTCAGTCACTTTATCCTCAGACCGGGTAATAGAAAAAGAGCAAAGCAGCAAAATCGTGAAAATATAAGATCTCATCATATCCCTCCTTAACACATCGCTGTTGCGCGGTTCTTATTGTCCGCTATTGAATTTGTCACATCAGCATACGAAATATTACAACCAATTTATTTACGGGCGACCTAACTTATTATTAAATCATCAAAACATGAGCCCTTTAAGCCAATAAAATAGCCAATCTTGGCAGTATTCCATTGAGGGCGTGACTCATTATAGTAGAAAGCGGTGATTAGACTCCAAATAAAAAATACCGCATATATCATTCCGTAGATTTAATGTCCGCCAGATATGCTGCAAGGTCGGGGTATTCGTTGATTACTTTGTCATCAATCGTGTCATTTCTTGGCGGCGAGAGCACTTCATACAACCCACGACTATGCACCTTGCGGAAATAATTGGAATCGGAAAATAAAGCGGCCTTAAAGGAAATTGTGTCGTACACTTTTTTACTTCCGAAGTCAATTATATTCATGCGAAATTCGAAGCTGCCGGTTGCACCGTTTAGAGGAAGGAAAACATAGTCGATTTTATCGAATTTATTGTAGGCGAACATATAAGCCAGATATTCGGGTTCGGTAACCTGCGATATTTCGTGTAAAGCCTGTTGACGTTCCTTAAATTGTCCCGCCAGATGTGCTGCGACATTGCTCACGAAAGTGAACATATAAAACGGATAATAGCAGGCCGGCATATATTTATCCGTAAGAATCACCTTATTTCTGCAGTCAATTTTATTATAAATGTCGGCCGTCAACTGCGGAAAACGCTCGTTGACGCCCGTCTTATAAAGCTTGTTGGAATATATTTCAAACTGCTCGTTAGAGAACACGAAAAACAGAATAACCACGACTACCAGCGAACCCCAGCGTATTCTCGGTATATTTTTAAATTTACCCCAGACGTCGACCGCTCCAATTGCGAGCGGAGTTATGGTCATAACGTGCACGAATTGCAGCACTTTGCGAGTTTGATCCGAAATATCGTGCAGGTTGAGGTACCGGTCTATGATGATCAATATGACCGCGCCGCAATAATAAAGCGCCAGCCGGGCATTTCCCCAACGGTCCCACAAATAGCCGGTGAAAAATAATCCCACCAATACCAGAGCCGCTGCCAGATGCTGATCGTACCAATAAAGCATTATATTGGCGTGGCGAATTCCGAACCACTTAACCTGATAAGACTCGAAACCGAATTTGAATCCGGACCATATGAGAGGCAACCAATAAATGGAAGTGATAATCGTGATTCCCACGGCGAGAATGGCCTTATGTCTTAGATTCCCCCACAAATCATGCAGGGACTTCTGGAAATGATAGCGAACCATTAGCGTTATCGGGAAAGCGGCAATGGCCAGGAAAAACCAGTAATAATAAGTCAGAAAAATCGCACTCCCCACGAGTATACCGACCAGATAAAACTTCACTCCCGGATTCCTATTGATCGCGATATCTTTACCGTCTTCGAAGAAATAAAGCCACCAGGGACTGAACAAGGCAATCGTTATATGTTCATAATAAACGTAATCAAGCGAGCTGTGTGCGAAAAAGAGAATCCCGACCGCGACGGCGGCCGCGGCGGCTTTCGACACCAGTGGCCGCCAGGAAAAATATATCAGCCACGGATAAACCAAAAAAATAAACAAGTAGCCGTACTTAACGGTTTGCCAGGCCTGGATGCCGATGACTTGAGCATAAACGGCCATAATAAAAAACCAAAGCGGCGGGTACATGGTTGTCAGGCCTTTTAAGTACGCATCGGGGAAATTATGATAGGCCATCATCTTGCAAACGATAGCCAGCCGGTATCCGTTGTCACCCCAGTGCCCGTTTAGACCGTACTGTGTACCGTGGAACAATAAACCGTACATGACTACGTAATATATACTCACGCCGAAAACCGCGATCAGCGGCGCGAAGTCTTTTTTGCGATACCAGATCAAGGCCGCCAGCACAACCATAATAATAGTAAAAGAAAACATCTTGGCCAAAAGAAAATCATGGACGTGCTCGTCGGATTGATATTTATAATCGGCGAACTGCGCGAAAAGAATATGCCCCAAAATCACAAGCACCAAAAAACCGCCAAGGGCGATAAAATTAACTTTGGCCCTGCTATTAGGCTTCTTTATCCAATCTATCAGGTGCCGAAAATTCTGGCTTAAATTAAGGGGACGTTTCCCGATTGTCTGCGACCCTCCACAATCCTAATCAGCTAACAAGCGAATTTGTGTTTCAAATTGCCTGTTAAAATGCCGAAGGGGGGATTTGAACCCCCACGCCCATAAGAGCACTGCGCCCTGAACACAGCGTGTCTACCAATTCCACCACTTCGGCATTTACAAAGCGGCTTTAATATATAAATAATTTGCCCCTCGGCAATAGTTTTTTATATCCAAATAAAACAGGCGGCGATTTATCAGGCTGAATCCATACGCCTTACAGGCAAAGCCCCCGAAGTACCGTACCTGCCCAAAATACTGGTTAAAATCCGATCGAGAGCGGCGGCGATAAGTATAATCCAGCCGATCTGGGCCGGATACAAAATCCGCGGCCCCTGGGCAATAATTGCCAATCCTGAAAATACCGCGAAATATATGTATATTAACCCTGCAAAAATCACTATCTTAATATTCCCGGTGATGGTCAGATAAAACCCTGCAATAATTGAAGCAAATAACACAAACCACCCATACTGTCCATTCAAATAATAAATAATATTTCCCCCTATAGTTTTGGCCGTCGCCGCAGGATGATTCAACGCCAGTCCCCAAAACGTCTCACTCGCGAAATCGGCGTATGTGCCGTAATAGTCATTTTTGTAATTTTCACGCGAGACAAGATCATTAATCAGTGTGTCAAGCTCTTCCCTGTATGAACGTCCGGTGATTTCGGCGTTTATTTGAGCAGAGGCCTTAAACATGGCCGTGGGCCCGGCAAACGATACCTGTCGAAAATTAAAATTTCGGTCGTTATGGACTACCCATGAGAAAAACAGCAGGACAAAAACCGCAACCGTTATAATCAGACCGCTGAAGCTTCTGTATGATTTGACGGGTTTTTCTCGAAAAACGAAATAAAAAACAAATATGGCGAATATCATAAATTGCCCGATCGAACGGGTCAGCGTAGCTGTTGCTAAAAATACGCCGGACAGAGCAAATTCCAGATATTTTCCTGTTTTCATCGCCTTGAGAAATAATATTATCGCAAGTAAAAGCAGTGGAAAAAACAAATTCACGGATAAAAAATAATGCGACATTGTAATGGATACGGGTGATACGGCGTTAATAAATGCGGCTATTAGAGCGGCCCTGGGCGAAGCCGTCAGGATCAGAACGAGTTCCGCCAACAAAAGTGACGACAATGCCCCGATAAAGCACTGGACTATTAAGAAAGCAATCCGGCAGTCTCCGAATACAAAGTGCAAGGCACCAATCAACGCCGGGTATCCCGGGCCAAATATTATTATCCCCTTGGTTTTGATATCGAAATTAGTCGCCAGAGCGGCTCCTGCATTAAGATATTGTTGAGAGTCGCCGCCGCGAATTCCAATTTGTTCCGGCGACCACCCGGCGGCACACCAGGCCAGAGCAATCAGCCGTATGACAAGAGCCAGTATGAATACAGATAAAAACAGCCTTCTCTTATCGTCGGGTCCGATGCTGATTCCTTTGCGCAAAAAGCCAAATACTCCTGATACTATTCCCATGATCCCATTTTACTTTTTTAACGATTTATCAATGTATTCGCATAAATTTTCGTCCTTAAGAATCGCTCCGACGTCGACATCTTCCGGCTCGGTCACCTTATAAATCCCGAATTTGTGCTTTTTAATAAAATATGGTGATCCGGCGAAAGTTGCTTTGGGAAATTCCAGATGTACCTTTTCATTCTGAGTCGGGAATTTCAAAATATTAATATCATAAAAGCCGTTTCCGGTCGATGCATCAATCGGCAAATAAAAATAGTCGATCCTGTCGAATTTATTATGCAGCATCAGCCAGGCTACCTCGGAGGGGTTATTGACTTTCGCCAAATCCTGCAAAAAAGCCACCCTTTCGAGATATCGCGACGCGGGGTGAGCACTGGCGCTTCCCAGGTATAAGAATGAATAAAACGGTAAATAAGCCGCTTCAATATATTTATTGGTCAGGAAAACCTTACCTTTATAATCAACCGTACGGAATGCATCCAGTGCCTTCTCGGGAACTCCCGACTTGAAGGCCATCTCCCACAAACCTCCGGATGCCGCCGCGCGGTGCCCGGTCCCGATAAATATTGCCGCTGCAAACGCAACCAGAACGAAGGCTCTTTTAAACCCGACGCCGCGCCGTTTTAAATAACCGTAAAGAGCCGACAGGGCCGCACCCGCGGGCACCGCCAGCACTATCGGACCCAGTTCGAAAACTTTACGCGTCTGCGTCGAAATGCCGTGCAAATTATATATACGATCTGCCAGGACGGCCACGGCGGCGGCCGATAATATGACAAGCATGGCCGTATTGAATGCTTTCTTCCCTCTTAACCCAAGATAAACCAGCCCGATAAGATAGATCGCAGCCTCCAGGTTGAATTCAAAAAATGGCATATGGAAATCGATACCACCAATCCGCAGCCAGTAACCTTGCGTAAAATAGCCGCCAAAGATTATGATACTTACGAGATACGGTAGCCAGTACACCGATGAAAACAACGCCAGACCACCGAAAATTTTAAATAGATGTCCAAAACTTCGTATCCCCCACTGGCCCTTAGAGCGGCTTACGGCCCTAATTACAAATCTCAGAATTAAGCTTATGATACCAACGGTAAACCAGAAGTAATAAGTCATAAAAATCAACGCCCCCAGAAAGCCGCCCAACATATACCACTTTACGGTTTTGCGCTCGATGCCTTTTATGTCATCTACATAGTACAACCACCAGGGTATAAAAAAGGCAGTTGATAGAATTTCGTATGGCGCATAATCGAGTAATGAGGTTCTGTAAAAAAGTGTCAGAAAAGTAATAAATAGCGCGGTCCTTTTATTTACGATTTTGCCCCAGACATAATATAACGCCACGGGCAAAACGCCATAGGTTACAAAGTACATGATTTTCGGCATACGGTAAGCATCGAGGTTTAGAAGCCACGCCAGCTTACCGGAGACAAAAAACCACAAAGGTGGATAAAAAGACGGCAGATCCTTGAAATACCAGTCCTGAAATGGATTCCAGAAATCTCTGAATTTGGTGGTGAGAGCCAGTTTCGAGCCGTTGTCACCCCAGTGGCCGTTCAGCCCGAAGTAAGTCCCTTTGTAAAATAGCGCGTATGAAATCATGAAGTACAATGAAATATTAAGGATCATCATCCACGCCTTTTTTTCGGATGAATAGGCCGATTTATAGATGAGGAGAGCCATAACGGCGCTCAAGAGCAGCCAGATCCGTACTTTCACCAGATCAGCGGTTTTAATGTCTGAATTGAAAGCATAGTGACCGCCGCCCGCAAAAGCGAAATATGTGCCTATGATTATAAGGATTGCCGCATAAATCCACAAAATACGGTTTGGGTGAACCAGTGCCGATTGAATTGAAAGACCTTTGGATTTTCCGGAAACCATCGCCAAAAATAAACATAAACAGGACATTATTGTCAATATTGATTTGAAAATAACCTGCCGCAGAAGATGAGCCACAACAAAAAAGCCGCCCGACGATTGGGGCGGCTTTTTCTATTAAGTTATTTTGCGACTAATTCAGATAAGCCCGAAGTGACCGGCTGCGGGAAGCGTGTCTCAGGCGACGGATCGCTTTTTCCTTGATTTGCCGGACCCTTTCGCGAGTGAGCGAAAAACGGGCTCCGATTTCTTCAAGCGTCAGCGCCTTTTCGTAGTTCAGCCCGAAATACAGGCTGATGACTTCAGCTTCGCGCGGCGTCAGGGTATCCAAAGCTTTTTCGATTTCCAGCTTGAGCGAATGCTCGAGCAACTCTTCATCGGGCGCCGGTTGATATTCGTCTTCAAGAATATCGATCAGCGAATTGTCCTCGGACACCGAAAACGGCGCGTCGAGAGACAAATGCGAGTTGGAAATCTTGAGGGTGTCGGAAACTTCACCTTCGGAAAGGTCAAGTTCCCGGGCGATTTCATCGGGCGACGGTTCACGACCAAGGTCCTGTTCCAGCGAACTGGAAATCTTGCCGATTTTGTGCAGCGTGCCGACGCGGTTGAGCGGCAGTCTGACAATTCGGCTTTGCTCGGCCAGGGCCTGCAATATCGCCTGACGAATCCACCATACGGCATAACTGATAAATTTGAACCCGCGCGTTTCATCGAAACGCTTGGCCGCCTTTATCAGGCCGATGTTACCTTCATTGATCAAGTCGGCCAGGGACAAACCCTGGTTTTGGTACTGCTTGGCGACAGAGACTACGAAACGCAGATTGGCTTTGGTTAATGCTTCCAGGGCCAGTTTTGAGCCCTGCTTTATTTTTTTAGCCAGCCGCACTTCCTCATCTGCCGTGATTAGAGGAGTTTCTCCGATTTCGCGGAGGTACAGATCCAAAGACCTGTCTTCATCGCGGTATTTTAGCGATTGTTTAGCCACGAAGAATCTTTATCCTCCAGTTTAAGTTGATATCCTATGTCAAGAGCTTAAGGTTTAAGCGCCTTGTACTCTATTGAACCACCGGGATCTACGAGCAGAATGGGAATAGCCTTTTTTATATCCCCGCTTTGTTCTGCTGCATGTTGCAAATCGACCAGGTTCTTTACTGCACTATCATTAATCTGCGTAATGACCGAACCGGGTAATATGCCCGACCGATCCGCCGCAGAATTTCTTGCTACTCTGTTAATATATACGCCGGGGAAATAATCCGAGCCAATACGTTGTGCTATATCCTGCGTAAATGTCAATAGCTCCATCCCCTGCCAGGCCAAAACCTGACCGGTGTTGCTGAATTGGTCGGAATGCGCACGCTGGTATGTATCCCTGTCCGTAATTACAGCGGTAACCGTCATCGGTTTACCGTTTCGGATTACTTCGATCTTCGACGGTTTGTTCTTCGGTGCGGTCGCAATTAATACGGAGAATTGGGCCATTTCGGCAATATCATGGTCATTGAATTTCGACAACACGTCGCCACCTTTTATTCCGGCCTGGGCTGCCGGAGAACCGGCAAAAACCGAATCGATCAAAACACCGCTGACTTTATCCATACCGTGGTCGCGCGCGTATTCGGGCGTCACGTCGGACAGCCACACCCCCAGCCAGCCGCGGCTGACTTTACCCGATTCGATCAGGTCGGGAACAATCGCCCTAGCGATATTAATCGGGATCGCGAAACCGATGCCGACCGATCCGCCGGTCGGGCTCGATATGGCCGAGTTGACCCCGATCGCTTCTCCGTTAAGATTAATCAGCGGTCCGCCGGAATTGCCGGGATTGATCGAGGCGTCGGTCTGGATAAAATCCTGGTACTGCGGCGTGCCTTCGCCGAAACGAAGATTCGTGCGCCCCTTGGCTGAAATGACACCAACCGTAACCGTGCGGTCCAGACCTACCTGCGGGAATGGATTGCCGATGGCGATGCTCCAGTCGCCGACCATGATGCTGTCGGAATTGCCGAAAGGTATCGTGGTGATCTTCTCCTGCGGGTCGACTTTCAACACGGCCAGATCGGTCTGCGGATCGCGGCGACGAGGACGACG
>CAZMWI010000136.1:7601-8844 GCA_964569945.1 uncultured Ignavibacteriaceae bacterium | reverse complement strand
CGACTATATATATACCGGTGTTGATAAGATCACCGTTTTCGCTTTTCATATCCCAGTTAATTGTCACCTCTCCAACGCCGTGCCCGTCCTGCTTTTTCAATACGTATCCTGTGATGTTTTCGATTTTAAGAGTGTAATCGATCTCTACTGTTCCCGGTATATTTGCAGTCACAGATAGGATCGGCGGGTCCAGGCTGCTGACATAAGCTTTGAGCGAAAGGGGAGTCGGCGTTACTATAACGTCTTTGTCCGGTGATTGTACCGGGCTGACGGAGTTACTCGAACAACCTGCCAGAAGTGCCAGTGCGACCAAAAGTAAAATTATTCTCGACATATTCGTCCCCATATAGTATTAGCCTGATTATGAAATATAGCGCTTTTTTAAGGAAGTTCAAGCGGTTTGGCAAAATACTAAACCTGCCCGGTGGGGGCTCCCGAAACGGGACGGCCGGGCAGGCTCTTGGTTCCTTCGCAGGAACCATCAGAATACTCCAAGGTGTCGAATCGTGGGGGTATTTTTCGGGCATCCATGCCCGTCTATAGCATGCTGTCCTTGGGTAGCCCCATGCTCGCATCCTGTCGTTCGTTTATTAGAACAAATATTGCCGGTGTAAAGTTCATGAATCGAGTTGGCCGCGATTCCGCAACACAATGAACAATATGTGATATTGATGCGGCCAACGGATATTGCAGCGATGCGTATGATCTGTGATTTCGACTAATAACCAATATCCTAACGGATTTACAAAGGAGAAAACAAATGTCTGATGTCAAGCCTATTCCCGACGGTTATGAAGGAGTGATTCCTTACATGGTAGTCGATAACGCCTCGGACGCGATCGATTTTTATAAAAAGGCGTTCGGAGCCGAAGAAACAGACCGCGTTCCTGCCCCCGATGGAGACAAGCTGATGCATGCGGAGATTAAGATCGGAAACTCGTGCATTTTCTTGTGTGATGATTTCCCGGAATGGAGCGGTAAATCGCGCACGCCGAAAGCGTTCGGCGGCAGCCCGGTCGACATTCACTTTTATGTCGAGGATGTTGACAAGATAATCAACCAGGCGCGCGAAGCCGGCGCCAAAGTTACGATGGAACCGAAAGACATGTTCTGGGGTGATCGTCACGGCCGCGTGGTTGATCCGTACGGTCACGGCTGGTCGTTCTCGACTCACGTGCGCGATGTCTCGGCTGAAGAAGCTCAAAAGGCGGCCGAGGAAATGTTCGCCAAGAAACCGGCGTAA
>CAZMWI010000136.1:0-7501 GCA_964569945.1 uncultured Ignavibacteriaceae bacterium | reverse complement strand
GTACGCAGCGCAATTTTCCGACCCCTACGGTCTCGGGCCGGGCCTGTCTTTGTCACTGGCGATTTTCGCCGAGTTTTTCTGCTCGATCCTTCTCATATTCGGAGCTTTCACCCGTCTGGCGTTGATACCGCTTTTGATCAATATGCTGACGGCGCTTTTAATAATTCACGCCGATGATCCGTTCGCCAAGAAAGAGCTGGCCCTGATGTATTTGATTCCGTACCTGACGCTGTTTTTCGCCGGGGCCGGGAAATATTCAGTCGACGGAGCAATAAACAGGTCCAATAAAAAACAAATAGTGCTTTAGCCCCCTTTCCCAGGGTTCCGACTCACACTGATCTTTGTGGACGACGCTTCCTTTTGCCGGTGTGGAGTACATGTTTTAAATCAACGGCCGGTTATTCTTTGAGCAGGGTGATGTCTTTTTCGTTGCCGATGACGACCATCACGTCGGACTGCTCCAGTTGATAGGTTCCGCCGGGTGCGAAAATGATTTTATCCGAATCGCCTTTTCGTACTGCGACGATCAGGACGCGGTGTTTGGTGCGGATGTGGCTGTCGGCAAGGCTTTTGCCGATCAGTTCATCGGTCGGCCTTATTTCGGCCACGACGAATTCATTCGACAGCGGCAGGAAGTCGATCAGATTGGGCTGGACCAGCGCGCGGGCCAGCTTGATGGCCATCTGTTTTTCCGGGATCGGCGTCTGGGTGGCACCGACTTTCATCAGGATGCGGGCGTGATCGGCCGAGTTAGCTTTGACGATGATGTTCTTGACACCCATTTCTTTTAGGTATAGTGTGATCAAAATCGAGGCGTGGTGGTCCGCGCCGGTCGATACGACGACCGTCTCGGACAGCTGCGGTTCGAGGCGGGCGAGGAATTCCTGATTGGTGGCGTCGCCTATCACGGCCACCAGTGATTCCTGGTCGCCGAATTTTTGCACCTTCTCACGGTCACTGTCGACGGCGGTGACTTTGACATCCAGTTTAGCCAGTTCCAGCGCTACGGTTGAACCGAAGTTGCCCAGGCCTATAACGGTAAATTGTTTCATGTCAATCTCCTAACCCACCATGATATTTTCTTCTTTGTATTCTATTTCGCCGCGCATGCCGGGACGAGCCAACGAGTAGGCCAGCGTCAAAAGTCCGATGCGCCCGACGAACATAAGTATAATCAACAAAATTTTCCCGGCTTCGTGCAGTCTGGGGGTAATACCCAGCGACAGGCCGACGGTTCCGAAAGCCGAGACGACTTCGAACAGGTTGTCGACAAACCATCCTTTGCTCAGGGTGTGGGCCAGCATTTTTTCTTCGGCCAGCATGAACAGGCTGAACATAATAACAATTATGAAGATGGCCAGGATGAACACAGCCAGGGCGCGACTGTAGGAATCCGCGCCGATGGTTCGCCGAAACAGGCTGATGTGCCGGTAGCCCCTGAAGCGTCGCCAGACCAGAAGAGCCACAATGGCGAACGTGGTCGTCTTGATGCCGCCGCCGGTTGAACCGGGACACGCCCCGATAAACATGAGAATGATAGACAGCAAAATCCCCAGTTCGGTCAGGGATGCCTGCGGGATAGTGTTGAAACCGGCGGTGCGGCAGGTGACCGCCTGGAAGAAGGCATTAACCAGATCGAGTCCCTGTCCGCTCGATTTAAAAAGGTGTTCGTGTTCGGCGATTTTGAATCCGATGGTTCCCCCGACCAGAAGTATGGCCGTCATCACCAGGCATATTTTGCTATGCAGCGAAAGCGCGAGTTTGCGTCCGGTCAGGCTGTGATAAAGCTCCATGATAACCACGAATCCGAGCCCGCCGAGAATAATCAGCCCGGCGAATATGAGCAGGAGCGGGGTATCTCCCCGAAAACCTTCGAGGCTATTGGTGAACGGAGAAAATCCGGCGTTACAAAATGCCGAGATTGCATGAAAAATTGAATAGTACACGGCTTCGCCGTCGGGGAAATAGGTTCGGAAGCGTACGTACATCAGGGCCGCGCCGATCAGTTCGGCCGTGAAGGTTGTCAATAATACGGCCTTAAGCAGGACGCGATAGTCGGCGGTGCGGGTTTCGCCCAGCGATCCGGAAATTCCAAGCCGAAACTGCAGGGGCAGCCGGGCTCCGATACTGAGAACGAGCATCGATGCCAGAGTCATGACGCCGATACCGCCAAGCTGAATTAAAATCAGAATGACTATCTGACCGAACATAGAATAGTCGTGACCGGTGTCGACCACGACCAGCCCGGTGACGCACACCGCCGATGTCGCGGTGAACAAAGCATCGATCGGGTCAATCGAGCCCTTGGCGCCGGAGATCGGCAGGGACAAAAGTACTGCCCCTATTGCGATCGTCACCAAAAACAGGATCGCGATTCGTCGCTCCGGCCTTATCCCCAGAATTTCCATAACCGATAAAATATGGATTGTCAAACGACCGTTCAAGATAAAAGCCGACTGCAAAATAACAGCCGGCTTTTATAAGACTTATCGTAATCAGATCCGGTGGTTTTCGATATTGTCGTATTGACCGGAATAAAGAATGTCTTTGATAAAATCCCGCTTCAGGAATTCGTGCGGAAAGCCGGGCTCGATAGCGCTGATGTCATTGAGGCGTTGCAGTTTGTCGTCCGGAAGAGGTACTTCGAGGCAGGACAGATTGTCGCTCAGCTGGTCGGCGGTGCGGGCCCCGATAATCGGTATAATCAGGCCCGGCTGTTGACGAACCCAGTTGATGGCGACCTGTGACGGAGTGCAGCCGAGTTCTTCGGATATACTGACGACTTCATCGGCGATGGCAAGGTTGTGATCGTTTATCCGGCTCACCGCTTCGCCTTCTTTGTAGCGGGTTGGTTCCGAATCTTTCTTGAGTTTGCTGTATTTGCCGGTCAGGACTCCTCCGCCCATGGTTCCCCAGGGGGTGACGGCCATATCGAAGGCACGGGCCATCGGCAGCAGCTCTCTTTCAACCGTACGCTCGATCAGGCTGTATTCGATTTGCAGTCCGACAAACCGGTTCCAGCCGCGGAGTTCGGCCAGAGTATTGGCGCGCGAGACGATCCAGGCCGGGGTATCGGAGATGCCGATGTACAGCACTTTCCCGGAGCTGATCATATCGTCGAACGCCCGCATGACTTCATCGACCGGGGTCAGATAGTCCCAGGCGTGGAGCCAGTAAAGATCGACATAATCGGTATTGAGGCGTTTGAGACTGTTCTCCAGAGCCTGAACCATATTTTTGCGGCTGTTTCCGGCAGAGTTGGGATCACCGTGATCCATGAAGAGGGTGTATTTGGTCGCCAAAACTATTTTATGCCGTATGTCGCGGATAAATTCGCCGATGTATTCTTCGCTGGTTCCATTGGTATAGCGATTGGCGGTGTCGATAAAATTCCCGCCGGCGTCGATGAAAGTATCGAAAATCCTTCCGCTTTCTTTTTTATCCGCGCCCCACCCCCAGGCTTCACCGAAAGTCATCGCCCCCAAACATAATTCGGAAACCTTCATTCCGCTGTGTCCCAACAACTTGTATTTCATAATACCTCCTTGGTATAAACCGATATGCGATCTTGTTTACGTAACAGGATATATGTTAAACATGGCGAACTGGTGTCTTGTTCGCATCATATTTTTTGCTTTGGAGTAAGTAAAGGGCTGTTTGCGACGTTCTACCGGGTGACACAAGTAATATAATTTGGGAAAATAAATGAAATTAAGAGAATTTAACGTATCTCCGAAAATAGATATATAATCGGCGTATAATGCTATATATTATGGGCCGTTTTGAAGCGGTATTATAAAGAAGGATTAAACAGGATTTCGACTATGGCAAATATCCAAAAGAAAAAAGGTGTTATAGGAATATTAACCGGTGGCGGCGACGTCCCGGGCTTGAACCCGGCTATAAGAGCCGTGACGATCAGAGCCCTTCGCGAGGGTTATCAGGTAATCGGTTTGAAACGCGGCTGGGCCGGTGTGATGGAACTCAACCGCGACAGCCACGCCGACAATTCCAACAACTTTCAGATTCTGACCGAAGAAATAGTCAACAAAGCGGGCCGGACCGGCGGCACGTTTTTGCATACGTCGCGGACGCACCCGGGGCATGTTCCTGAAGCGGCCGTGCCGGGGCAGTACAAAGACAAATATACCGAAGGCATGAATGACATGACCGAGGAGGTCATTAAAAGCCTCGATTTTCTGGGCATAGAATATTTGATACCGATCGGCGGCGATGACACGCTCAGCTACGGTGTTCGTCTGTACAAGGAGGGCGTTAAAGTCGTCGCGATCCCGAAGACGATGGATAACGACGTGCCGGGGACCGATTACTGTATCGGTTTTTCGACGTGTGTCACGCGGACGATACATCTGACCAATCTGCTGCGCACATCGGCCGGATCGCATGAACGGTTTCTGGTACTGGAAGTTTTCGGACGGTACGCCGGGTTCACCGCCATGCTGCCGACGATGGCCGGAGCCGCCAACCGATGCGTTATACCCGAACATAAATTCAAAATCGAACGGCTGTGCGAACTGCTGAGCGAGGATCGTCACAAGAACCCGAGTAAATACGCCGTAGTGCTGGTTTCCGAAGGAGCGATGTTCGAAGGCAGCGAGATGGTTTTCAAGGATACGGCCAAAGATGCTTTCGGGCATATGAAGCTCGGGGGGATAGGAGATATCGTCTCCGAAAAATTGAAAGAAGTTTCACCGACATATAACAATGGTGAAAAAGTCGATATTATCAATCAAAAGCTCGGCTATCTTGTCAGGGGCGGCGATCCCGATGCCATCGATTCTATTGTTCCTATGGCGTACGGTAATCTGGCTCTTGATTTGATTTTGCGCGGAATCCACGGTCGACTGGTGGTTCTCAAGAACGGTCGGTACGACGACGTTCCGGTGGACGTGGTGACAAGCACGAAAAAATTTGTCAATATCGATCGTCATTATAATGTCGACCGGTTGCGGCCGATATATCGAAGTTTCGAAATGCAGCCGCTGTTTATAATGACCAGCGAGCACACTTCATAAAATAAATTTTCATTCATGGGTGAAGATCGCCAAGTGCCTCTTCCCCCTTTAATTTATCCGCAGGTCGAACTGTCTATTTCGGGTATACATAGTTTTCCGTTTATTTTCCTCTCTCCTTTTTTGAAACCAAATTGATTTATCTTCGTCAAAGTAATTGTCGTGGGTGATACAGGGGTTTCATTTAACACGATGCGAGGAGAAGGTTGTGATGTTGGAAAAGCTATGTGTGCCCCTGTTATTGATTGCCGCCACCGTTTCGATTCATTCAAATGTTTCAGCTCAGGAATCAAAATCAGAAAAGCGAATTGTCCCCGAGATTAAAGCCGTCCGCGTAAATCCGCACGCGCCGAAAATCGACGGCGTTCTCGATGACGAAGTCTGGCAAAAGGCCAAACCGAATGCCATAAGCGATTTTACCCAATCCGATCCGGATGAAGGCAAGCCGCCGAGCGAGTCGACGCGGGTGGAAGTTGTGTATGATGATGAGGCGCTGTATGTGGCGTTCTGGTGTTTTGATTCTCAACCGGATAAGATCGCGAAACGGCTGGTTCGACGCGACCGTTCGACCGAGCGTGACTATGTGACGGTCCGACTTGACCCTTACCATGACCATCAGACCGGCAACGCTTTCGAGGTTTCGGCCGCCGGGGTTCTGCGAGACTGTCGGTACTATGATGAATATAACGGCGATATGTCCTGGGATGCCGTATGGGAAAGCCAGGTTAAGACTTACGACTGGGGCTGGAGCGCCGAATTCAAAATACCGTTTTGTTGTCTGCGTTTTAATGAGCAGGACGATGCCACCTGGGGTATCGATTTCGCTCGTGGCATCAACCGTACCACCGAATATCTAAGATGGGCCTTTGTGCCGGAAGAAGCCGGCGGATTTGTGTCCAATTTCGGTCACCTGACTGGCCTCAAAGGAGTCAAATCCTCACGGCATATGGAAATCCTGCCGTACGCCGTCTCGCGGGCCGAAGTTGTGCCCAAGGCTCCGGGTAATCCGGACGGGCGCAAATACTTAAGCAATACCGGAGTCGATTTAAAGTACTCGGTACTGTCCAACCTGGTACTCGATGCCACCATAAATCCTGATTTCGGTCAGGTGGAGCTCGATGAACCGGTTTTGAATTTATCCGTGTATGAAACGCAGTTCGAAGAAAAGAGGCCGTTCTTTGTCGAGGGGCTTGATATTTTTAGTACCAATTTCATGCTGCTGTACCCCCGTCGTATTGGCAAGCAGCTCTATTCCGGCGTCGACGACAACGATGCTCTGTACTATACCGATTATCCCGACGTCGCCACAATCCTGGGTGCGGCGAAGTTAACCGGAAAAGTCGCCCGCCGAACGTCGATTGGCTTTCTGACGGCCGTGACGCAGGAAGAAAAGGCCAAGTATGCGGCTCGGACCAACGTCGTGCTCGATGCCGAGGATAATGTCGTCTCGGCCGACACCACAATTCGCGAGGGTTTGATTGAACCGACGGCCGATTATTCAGTGTTTCGGGTGAAGCAGGATATTCTTAAGAATTCATATCTCGGTGGAATGTTAACTATGGTCAGCAAAGACAGAGTGCATCCGGCCATAACCGGCGGTGTGGACTGGCGTTTGAGCACCAATAATGACTATTGGCTTTGCTACGGGCAAACCATTTTCAGCCAGGTTGATCCTTACAATACAGGCTATGGGTTCAATATGTACATTGAGAGAACCGGCGGAAAGCACGTCCGGGGAAATATTGGCGGGACGATCAAGTCACCGGACCTGAATATCAGCGCCATGGGCTACACGCCCCGGGTAGATACAAAGAAGCTGACGACCTGGTGGCAGTACCGAACGACCGATGACTGGTGGATATTCCGCAATACTTATCATAATATCAATTTCAATACTGAATGGAATTTTGCCGGCTATAACTATGCCCTAGGTGGCAATTATAATAACTACATTGAATTTACGAATTACTGGAATTTCGGGAGCGGTATTAATATCCAGGCTGAAAAGTACAGCGACCTGGAAAGGTACGGCAACGGTATCTGGGTCTGGCCCAAATACCCGACGTGGAGCTGGTGGTTCAGCGTGAATACCGACGGGCGCAAAAAAATCTCTTTCAACTGGAATCCGGGATCCGGGACCGACCGCGGCGGGACATGGTGGGCCAATTATATAGGCGTCGATTACCGTCCCAAGAGCAATATGGAATATTCGCTGGGGGTAAACTGGCACTATGATTATAACACCCTGAGGTACATCGGAGAAGGCGACGATGGGTCAGTATTTGCCGAGTTGGACCGTAGGATGGTTTCGCTTTATGGAAGCGCCGGAATCCTGTTTAACAGAAATCTTTCGGTGCAATTATCGGCGTCGGGTTATATTGCGGGACTCGATTATAACAATTATCGTTATTACCTGGGTGGACAGGATTATTCCGATCCGATAGATAAATATAATGTCGATAACAACC
>CAZMWI010000135.1:0-8887 GCA_964569945.1 uncultured Ignavibacteriaceae bacterium | reverse complement strand
CCCAGTAATTGTCCGGCTCAAGAGTTATAAACACTTTGCCCGGTGGATTGACTGCCCCTATTTGCATGAAATCCAACTTTGCCCCGCCCGGCAAAGTACTGGTATTCAGGAAATCTTCTCCGGGAAACGGAGGGATCCGAGCCATGGCCGGGCTGGCGTACGGATTTCTCTGGATAAAGGCATTTTCTATATCCGGATAATCGAATCGATAGAATGCACCAGTCGAAACCAAACCGCCGTCCATCGGATTAAGATACAAATTAAACGCCGAACCGGTCCAGGCGGGTTTGGTCAACGTGCCGAAATCGGTGGGGCTTATCCTGTCGGTTGGGGCCAAAACCCAGCCCCGGTAATGCCAGCCGGTTCCTTCCAAATCGGGAGAAACTTCGGTATCGAATCCGGTTATGAATCTGTCTATATAATGTACGCTCGGACTTGACGCATAATTAACTTTGTGGATATAATCCATAAAGGGATAGACTCTTTTGGTCACGGCCACCCCGGCATCGAATCTGATCGTATCCAGTCTGTAAGTATTACCGATGTTTACCGGCGCAGCGTACCAATCGAATGTGCAATAATTATAACTTATCGTGTCCAGATATGCAGTGTCGAGATCGTTATTATATGGGGCCGCTCCCGTTAATAACTCCCCGGCATGGCTGCAATCTTTGTTATAATATCCTATTGTATCCAGTGTATTGACTACTATCCAGTCGTATTGTATGCCCTGACTTATTACCGTTTCTCTGTCATAGCCCGTCGAATCAATGCAATTATCGTCAACATCAGTAGCGTTACAAACATAATATGTTACATTCAGGTTTTTCAACGAGTCGACCGTAACGTAATCATAATCATCCGGCGAAGTTATACTGCCGAGCGGGACAAAAGTCGAATCGATGCAGTCTTCACCGTCATATGTATTGCAGACCCAGTGCAGAGTATCATAAGCCTGTTGCCTCCTAAGACTATCCAATCTGGATTGAGACAGGTTGGTGGTATCTCTGACGATCAGGGAATCATAAACATATAGGGCGAACCAAACACCGCTGGCATCGTTGCTGTTGGAATTTCCATCAGTCGGCGTTTCCATACAAAACGATCCTTCTGCTTCCCACACGTGCAGCGGGAAAACCATCGTCATCGTGTAATTATTGGGATCGACGATTGTATCCATGAGCATAATGGGTCCCGGGGCCGTGGTATCGAAATTCGACAGTTGCTCGATTGACAGCGCGATGAAGCGGTATTTCGGGTCCAATGCGTTGACATTGGCATCCCACACGTTATCAATGGCTTTTCCGAGAGTATCCCGGAATTTATATAATTCCCTATCCCAACTGAACACATCGACATAGGTCGCTTCATCAAGTGTATCTATGACCCACAAGGCATAGGCATACCCGGGAGGAGGGTCAAACAAACGCACGGGATTCAGGGTTAATTCGGTGGTAGAGGTTGGGGCTATCACGTTGGCGGGCTGGTCGCATCCTGAGACCGCGACCACCAGTATGGCTATTAATGTCACCCAAAACAAGCGGTTAAGTCGCCCGTTCATACTCTATTATCCCTTCCTATTAAGAATGTTATTATCCAAAATAATATCCGATTATACTTTATACCTCTGGGATAGTCAAGCGTAAATTGGAGAATTTCAATAACTTCTTCCCCTCTCCTGTCCCTTTTAAGGTCTAAAGTTAAGACGATTTAAGACGATAATTAACTAAAAGAATCTATCTTTTTTAGGAGAAACATTTTGAAAGTTTGTCCAAAATGCAATGCTGAAAATATATTCGAAGGGGCCCAATTCTGCAAAAATTGCGGGGCGCCCCTCTCCGAAAATTCGGCAATCAACGCGGAGCCGGACTCGCCATCACAAGCCCAGGCCGATGATGGCATGGATTTCGTGGTCACCGAGCCAGGTGCTCCGATGACCCCAGAATTTATGAAGACGCCGGCCGAGGATTCAATTGAGATCACGTCCAACGCCAGCCTTCTGGACAAGGAACCGCAGGCACCGGCCGAGACTGATTTTTCCTCGGTCGCTTCCGGCCAGTCAGATAAGCTGATAGGTGATTCGAATCCTCACATCCCCATTCCTGAAGACAATACAAGCGACACTACGCAGCCGCAGCAATTCAATCAGGAGAGCTCATCCGGCGACCAGTCCGATCACCTCAAGAAATTATCACAGGAAGAAGTGGCTAATCTTCGCAAGCAACTCTACGGCCATGAGAAACCTCAAAAAAACGCTCAGCCCGAAAAGCCGGCTATTGACCCGTCGCAAGTTCCGAACAATGTCATCGACCCTAAAAAGATAAACGCCGCCAAAGCTGAATCTCCTTCTCATGAGACCACCCAAACTCAAAATGCTATTCGACCTATTGAAGATCCGGCGACCAAGCCTCCCGTCGAAATGGCCCCCCGCTCTCGCGGTGTCGCCTTTTTCCGGGGCAATTTCATTCAGCTCGTCGGCAAATCTGCTCTTCATAATGGCGATGAAATTATAGTCAACAACCGGGGCTATCTGCTGCGACCCAAAAGGATCGGCAAGAATGCCACTTACATTGCCTTTGCCGCCGTACTGGTAATTTTGCTTACCATTATCGGCACCCAGTTCGTCGGTCCGACCGTTTCGGGTGAAGGTGAAGTCATTGGCGTCGTTCTCGATACTGCTGGACAGCCTTATCTTGAAGGTGCCCGGGTGTCGATCCCGTCGCTGCATAAGTCCACAACCAGTAATTCGCAGGGCTTTTTCAGATTTCATGATATCCCCACCGGGACCTATGAGGTCGAATACGTCCTCGGCGATCAATACTGGGGTCGGGATAATGTGACCGTGGTCGAGAATCAATCCACGCTGACCACCTGCGATAAATTAGAGCCAATCGTGGCTGAAAAAAAAAAGGTAGGTAGCGAACAGCAAAGCTCACAGAGCTCGTCCTCAGGTACGAGCTCTGATAATTCCGGCAAACAAAAGTCTTCTGCCTCATCGACCAAGACCTCGTCATCGAACAGTTCTTCCAACTACGGCAAAATCGCCCTTGTGGCGAACGTGCCCGATGCTCGTTTTGAAGTTGACGGTGACATACAGGGATCGGGAAACAATACGTACAGTCGCATTAAACCGGGAACGCATACGGTTAAAGTCAATAAACCCGGCTATCAGGAATTTACGAAGAAGGTTAAGGTTGAACCGGGGAAAACCTATACTTTGAACGTCGATCTTTCCCGCCGGGAAGAAACAACGTCTCACTCGCTTTCTGCCGAAGACCATTATGAACTCGGAAAAGACGCCTTAGCCAAGGGCAATTTGGAATCGGCCGTCGACGATCTGACCAAGTCGATTAATAAGAATCCCGGCTATGCTCCGGCTTATATCAAAAGAGCCGAAGCCTATACAAAAACCGATAAAAACGACCTTGCTATCGATGATTATGTCCGGGCCGGTGAAATTTACCGTCTTTCCCGCCAGTCCAAACAGGCCCGAGATGCCTTTAATGCGGCTCTTAAACTGGATAATGATAACAAGGTGGCCTGGGTCGGACTGGCCGGTGTACGCTACGACGAAGGCGATTTCCGTCCGGCCTTGACCGATTATGAAACGGCCCTCGATAAAGAGAAAAACTTCTACCCTGCCCTCTATGGAGCCGGGCTCTGTCTGTTTAAACTCGGCGACTATAAAAAGGCCGACAAGTATTTCAAAAAAGCTCTCAAGGAAAACGCGACCGATCCTTATCTGTTCCAATTTATGATGCTTAACTCGTTCTCCAAGGATGACTTCGGCAAGGTTCGCGAGCTGTATGCCGAATACAAAACCATCGTCGGACCGGCTGAACTGGCGGAATTTAAGGCTTCGTCACGGTTTGCGCCGATCCTGAGAATCATAAGCGAAGACGACCGCTAATGACGGTAAAAAACAAACTAAATTGTTGGGAATTCACCAATTGCGGCATGGAGCCCGACGGCATTTTCGCCCAAATCCACGGCCCATGCCCGGTTGCCTCCGCTTCGATGAAATACGATGGCGTCAACGGCGGTCGCGGCGGCGGCAGAATCTGCTGGGAAATCATGCGGAATAATGCGGGATCTATACGCCATGAGTGCCGGTTCAATAGAATGCCCTGTCGGAAATGCAAATTTTTCATGCGTGTCATGGCCGAAGAATCCGTCCCGGCGGTGGTTGAAACCGAAGCGGCCGTCTGACCTGTTTTCGTTGTCGCGATTATTAAAACTTTTCGATCGAGTCTCCGTTTATTTCTATAAACAATTGGACAAAAACGTCTTCAATTATTAATAATTGCTTTATTGGATTGCAAGCAAGTTTCTGTTACCATAGGAGGTACAATGCACTTTTCGGGATTAAAAATTAACGTACTGCTTATTTTTATCCTGATGGCCTTTATGATTTCTGCCGTTTGCGGCGAGGCCGTCCCAAAAGGACCGTCAACCGACAAACCTTATATTCCGGACATAGCCACTTTCCTGATGATCGGCTCATCCGGATCACCGGGTTTCAGTTCGTCCACGGGCGAATTTTACTTCACAAACGTTAAACTGAGCGGAGCCAATCAACTCTACCGTCTGACCGAAGACGGCTGGCCGTACCGGCTGACATTCTTCGACGATGGCATCGACGGCTATGCACTGTCCCTCGATGGCTCTCAGGCTATCGTGATGGCCTCGGTCGGGGGGTCGGAACAATCGCAGCTATACTGGCTCGATGCCAAAAGCGGCCGTATCGAACAATTGACCGACAAGCCGGATGTGCAGTACGGATCCGTGGTCTGGAATAACGATGGAACCGGTTTTTATTTTCGCAGCAACGAAGAGAACCCGAGAGATTTCCGGATATACTTTTATGATCTCGCCACCGGAAACCAAACCAAAGTCTTCGATATGGCCGGTTCCAATTATATCGCCGACTTATCGTCTGACAACAAGTACATGATCATCTTTCACCTCTTTTCCAATGCCAATGACGATCTTTATCTTCTGAATCTGGAAGACGGTAATTACGAACTTTTGACTCAGCACGAAGGAGAAGTTTTCTATGATTACCCGACTCTGACGACCGATAATAAATACCTCTATCTGACGTGCAACGACAATCCCGACGGTTTGCACAAACGCGCTCGGATGGATATGACAACGAAAACAATTGAATATCTCAATCCGAAATCCAAAGAAATAATCGAGGATTTCGGGTTTTCAAAAAATCGTCAATATATGTTCTGGCTGGTCAACGAGCAGGGCTATGCGGCTCTCCACGCCTGGGATATGCAAAATAATCGCGCCGTTCCCGATCCTCCCGCCAAAGGTTATGTCGCAGGCGCCATTATTCTCGACGATGGCCGCATCGTATACACATACTCCAGCCCCTCCAAAACTCAGGACCTGTACCTATGGGATTGGCACAAACCGGAACTTAAAAAACTGACGACATCGACCTATGCCGGGATCGACCCGAACCTGTTCACCGACCCGCAACTGATTACTTATAAATCGTTCGACGGCCTCGAAATCCCCGCTTTCTTGTACCTCCCCCCCAACTATGACGGTGGCCCTATTCCGTTTATCGTCCACCTGCACGGAGGTCCCGAAGCCCAGTTCCGCCCGGGCTTTATCAGACATTTTCAATACTTGATGCTGAACGGCTACGGTATCCTCGCCCCCAACATCCGGGGATCGTCGGGGTACGGCAAAGAATATATGGACCTCGATAATTATAAGAATCGGCTTAATTCTATCAAGGACATCAAGGCCGGAGTTGATTATCTCGTTAAAAAAGGCTACACGAAGCAGGGCATGATCGGTGTCAAAGGGGCCAGCTACGGTGGCTATGCCACCCTCGCCTGCGTCACGGAATACCCTGACTTGTTTTCGGCCGCCGTCGATGAAGTCGGTATAGCCAATTTTGTGACTTTTCTGAAGAATACCGCGGACTACCGGCGGCATATTCGTGAGGCCGAGTACGGGCCTCTCACCGATCCTGATTTTCTTGAATCTATATCACCCCTTAATAAAGCCGACAAAATCAAAACGCCGCTGCTGGTTATTCACGGCAGAAACGACCCGCGTGTACCTTATGAAGAAGCCATGCAGATTTACGACGCCGTAAAAAACAACGGCGGTATCGTCGATACTCTTATATTCGGCGATGAAGGCCACGGCTCATCGAAAACTTCCAACGTAGTCGCGACCTACCGCAAAATCGTCCGGTTTTTCGACGAATATCTGAAACAGAAGTAAAACGCATAGTACAAGAAAAAACCCCCGGGATTCGGGGGTTTTTTTATTGGATGTTCTTAAATAATTTTACTGGTTGTTATCAATCCAGTATTCAACCGAAAATTTGTCCTGCAGCTCAGCGCCGACGGTCCTCGCCTCGGTCAGCGTGGGATAATCGCCGATTCTGATGCGATAAAAGTCCTGCCCGTTAACCGTCGCCTCGGTTACATAAGTTTCGTATCCCCGGTCCGTAAATTTGTCGGCCAGATCGTGGGCATATTCATAATTTGTCCCGGCCGCGATTTGTACCGTAAATCCCTCGCCCATCGGCTGACTGATCTCTTTTTTGGGCTCTTCGGCAGGCGCTGCTTCAGGTGTCTTGGCGTATTCTTGTTCCGGTTGGCCCATCTCCGCCAGGGTATCCTGCGCGGGAGGAGTTTGCGTCTCGGCGGTCTGGCTCTGGTCCTGCAGAACCTCCTTTTCAAGCTCTGAGACCTTATCTTTGTCTTTGCTGCACCCGAACTCGAAAGCCAAAACCAGCGAAACCATCAGAATAAACTTTAAAATCCTCATTTAATCATACCTTTCGTATTGTATTTTTTAAAATATTTACTTCAAAATTAGAGGATGTCAACTTAAAAAGAAAAATCTGCCGAAAACACACGATTCTCCAATTAAAGCATTGCGTATGAAACATTAATCGACTTTAATTATATAAATTTTATGGAGCTGGTATGAAATATTTTGATAATGTTTTAGAACTGATCGGTAATACCCCTTTAGTTAAAATTAATAATGGCCATATCCCGGGACAGGGGCCGCTGATGCTCGCGAAACTTGAATATCAGAACCCCGGCGGCTCTGTCAAAGACCGTATGGCTTATTACGTCATCAGCAAGGCGCTCAAGGAAGGTAAGCTGAAACCCGGCGGAACCGTTATCGATAACACTTCCGGCAACGCCGGCATCGCCGTGGCTTTGGTGGCGTCGATGCTCGGAGTCAACGCTATATTGACGACCCCGGAAAAGACCAGTCAGGAGAAGGTCGATCAGATTCGCGCCTTCGGTGCGACCGTAATCAGGACGCCCAGCGATCTTCCCCACGACGATCCGGAAGGGCCATACATGAAGGCCCTGTTGATGGCAAAAGAGCACGGCTATTTCCACATGAACCAATACCATAGTCTGGACAATATCCAGGCCCATTACTTGACCACGGGACCGGAAATCTGGAACCAGACCGAAGGCCGGATCACGCACCTGGTCGCAGGTATCGGCACCGGTGGGACACTGTCCGGCGCGGCCAAATTCCTGAAAGAAAAAAAGCCCGGTATAAAGACCATTGCGGTTGACCCGGAGGGTTCGATATTTGCCGAATTCTATCGGTCAGGCCAGGAAATCGAAGCCAAACCATACAAGATGGAAGGGATCGGCTCTGACGTCCCCACCAAGGCTCTGAATGTCGATATGATAGATGAATTAATCACCGTATCGGATGAAATAGCGTTTAATGCCGCCCGTGAAATGGCGCGCGAGGAAGGCCTCATGGTCGGCGGTTCATCGGGGGCAGCCGTCTGGGCGGCCCGCCAGACAGCCCGTAAATTGAGCGAAAATGACTTGATGGTGGTTATTATTCCCGATCCGGGAACGAAATACCTTACCAAATGCTATAATGACAATTGGATGATACAAAACGGCTTTTCCGTAGCCCGGACTTCAGAGGAGAAATTGGAGGTTAAATAAATTGCATAGACTGCTAAAAGTATTGTTCGCGATTGTGCTGGTGGCCTCAATGGGTGTCTCCGGCAGGGCCGAAACAACCCGGCATCCCACCATATCGGTAGCGGACAATTCTTATGATTTCGGATTTATCCCCATTGATTACAGGGTATCGCATACTTTCTATGTTAAAAATACCGGGGATGACGTTTTAGAAATCGATAAAGTCGTGCAAAACTGCGATTGTACGACGTCGGAATTGGAATCGAATGAAATCCCGCCGGGCGATTCTACCGAACTTACGATGGTGTTTCATACGAAAAATTATTACGGGCAGACAACCAGGACCCTGACGATTTACAGCAATGACCCGGCCAATCCCGAATATGATCTCTCCTACACGGCCGAACTGGGCCTGCTTCCGAGATATTTTAAGACTAATCCCATTTCCCTGATAATCCTCCCCTCGAAAAAACAGATGAAAATGTACCTTCTGAACCTGTCCGATGATAACATCAGCTACGACATCGAATACCAGAGCCTTATGCATTTCAGCATCGACAAAACAGCCGGAGACATCAATGCCCGGGATTCGGTTGAAATAACGGTCATCCCCGCCGCCGATATCCCGCCGGGGACGTTTTATAATAACTTCACCATACTATATAAAGACCAGCAGACAGTCCGACTAACCGTACCGATAAAAATCGTCAAATATTGATAAAAAAAGAGCCAGGGTATTGCGATTGCAACACCCCGGCATCAAGAGAGTAGATCCATCTGCGCCAACAAAATACCGGATTCCCCATGTTAACGCAAGGCAACAAAAATACGTATTATGTGCGTATATATTTATACGTCCTGATTTCCGCGCAGAAAAGCCGCTAAATTTCTCTTTTTATTGGCCAGCCCTAGTTTTTTGCGAATTTGTTCCC
>CAZMWI010000134.1:0-8890 GCA_964569945.1 uncultured Ignavibacteriaceae bacterium | reverse complement strand
TCCCGACCCGATACGACCTCTTCGTGGGTACGAATTTGACCATCCTGAAACGTCTGCAATACGATGCACGGCATACATGCTTTATCTCGGTGTTTATAAACCTCATAGCATTTGTTACCGTATGCGGTTCCGAATTTTTCTCTGTGCATCCGGTTAGCATCGACTATTCGGAGGTTTTTATCCTGAATGGAAATATAACAGGGAACTTCTTCGAATAATAAACGGTAGCGTTCCTGGCTTTCGTGCAATTGTTTTTGAAGCAGTTTTATTTCAGTAACGTCGGTGGACATTTCCATAACCGAAATAATGTCGCCGTTGTCATTATGTATCGGAGTCGTATAAACGACCACGGCCACTTCGCGGCCATCGAGCGTCTTCAGGATTTCCTCGCTGTAATGTCGCTGACCGTCACGGAAGGTCCTGTCTACGGGGCAGTTTTCGCATTTATTCGGACGATTTTTATAAACCTGATAGCAATATCGCCCGTCATAATTTCCAAAACTCTTAGTGAATCTATCATTGGCGTCAATTATCCGGAAGTCTCTATCCTGCACCGTTAAAAAGCAAGGCACCGATTCGAAATACTTTTTGTATAATTGATCCATTTGACAGGACTCCACTTTTATGCAGGCACGTCTATCGGCTATCCTTTCGAAAACTGCTAATTTTTGCTGACGTGCTCTGCTTTAAGAATCTTGCGGACGTTAATGAGCAACCCTTCCTCGTCGATCGGCTTGTCAATGTACCCTTCAGGCGAACGGACCGATCGATCATAAATTAGCTTCCGCAGTTCCGGTTTGCCCGTTATAATACAAACCTTAAGGTTTTTCAATTCATTGTCGTTGCGAATGTCCTCAAAGACCTCGATGCCAGTTTTGCCCGGCATGGTAATATCCAGCGTCATCAGGTCAGGCTTTTTCTCGCGAGCCAGTTTAAGAGCTTCGATTCCGTCCGATGCCGTATAAACGGTTGCACCATGGTCCTCGAGCAAGGTCGCGATAAAGGTAACGAAGTCGGGTTCGTCATCGGCTACCAAAATAGTTTTTCCGTGCATGCCATCAGCAGCGACGGGGATCCTGACCACTTCTTCGACAGCAGGTATTTCAGCCGGTTTCTCTATGACAAGAGCGTTGGCAACCAGGTTGACCAGCTGCGTGACTTTCATATCAAGTTTATAGTGCTTTATAAGGTCCGATAAGCCGTCGACGCAGTTATGACACGAAGTCACGACTACTTTGGCACCGGTCGCCTTAAGCTGATCGGCCTTTATTTTGGCCGATTTGAGGCGTTGCGGTGTGTATTCCGACATCGACATGGCTCCGCCACCGCCGGTACAGCAATAATTCTCGGCCCGGTTGGGATACATCTCCCTGAAGTCGGTACAAACCAACTGGAGCAGTTCCCGGGGCTCTTCGGTAAGCCCGCAGGAGCGGGCATTATTGCAGGAATCGTGGAAAGTCACCGGTTCAGCATTTTTCGTTTTATCGACTTTGATCCTGCCGGATTTTATATAATCAAGCATGGTGATGACAGAACTTTCCATGGTGAAGTTTATATCTTTTTTGGCCCAGTTCTGACCTTCGCAGCGAGTCGAACGATATCCATGTCCGCATTCGGAAATAACCAAACGTCTGCCCTTCAGTTCTTCGACTTTTTCGTAAAGCCGCCGTGAGACCGATCCGCCCAGATCGTCATCTCCGGAAAACAATCCAAAATTGGTCATATCCCAACCCTCCGACGGCATCGTCCAATCGGCACCGGCGGCATTGAATATGATGGCTGCGTCTGAAATCGTTCTGGGATCGTACTTAACTTCGCGGGGATTGATCGAATAAACTATATCGGCATTTTCTTTGTCGATAGGTATGGTGTAATCATCGCCGTATTCCATTTGCATCTCATCGGAAAGCCATTCGAGCGTATCAATGTAGTCTTCCTTAAGAACACCCATCTGATTGCCCAGCTCCCATTGGTCTTTGGATACAACCGCGACGCCTTCGGGCATGACGCCGACCGAAACCAGAAGTCCGCGTGCCATACGATTAAAGGTGGCCAGATCGACACCCATCGGGCAGTTCAACGTGCACCGCCGGCAATTGGTGCATTTACCAAAGACAATGTCCTTCAATTCCTCAAGGTCCTGGTCGGTATAAAGACTTCGGGCGTGGACCCACCAGGGGAATATGCGACCGGTCCAGTCATAATGACGTTTAAATATGCTTCGAATTCTATCGGCTTTGTATGCGGGAGCGTACGTCGGGTCGCCGGGATTGGCTAACACGTAATGGCAGGAGTCGGTGCAGTTGCCGCAATGGACGCACGCTACCAGAGAACCGACAATCTGCCGATTGAGCTTTTTCCCCAGCCGTTCGATGACTTTTTCTGCTTTGTATGATCTTTCAATCGCCATAATTTCACTCCGTTAATTTATTCAGCTTTGAACCTGGTGTCGGCCGGGTTTGGTTATAGGGTATACTCCGCGCCGCCCCAACGTTCGTCCCAGATAGTATCTCGTGAACGGATAGTACAAATAATGTGATATTTTGCTGAAGGGAACGTATATCAGGAAAAAGGCAGTTATATAGAAATAGATCATCAGGGTGGTTTCACCCGTGGCATAATTATTGGGCGCAGCCAGGAAAGCAAAGGCAAACCAAACCGTCAATAGCCAGAGCGAAAAATGATCGTCGGGCGAGCTAAGCGCTCTCATGTAGATAGAACCGATACGGCGTATTATTCTGATAATACCAACCAGAAAGGCGGCCCCGCAAAGAACCTGCACAACAGCTACCACTGCCGGAGTCATAAACCGGGACGCGTAGGGTATCATAAAAGACAGCCCAATCGCCGCCACGACCCCGAGATGAAATATGACGAATTGAACATATTGGAAGAAATTTCTTCGGGTCGATTCCATCGCCCAGGGCATTCCAATATTGGCCCATGAATAGAATATGCTTTTTTTTGATGTTGGATTGCCCCTGCCGGTAGCGGCCTGGCGTTCTTTGCCGGCGGTGAACCGCGTCAGCCAGAAAAGTCGGGTTATATAAACTACCGCCATAATTCCGAGAGCAATTTCCTGCAATCTATGCTCGGCAAAATGTAAAGCTTCACTCATAATTGTGTCTCGCTTTCCTCTTTTATCAGCTTAAGATGACAGTTGTTTTTCAAAGGCCAAAAACTCATGATTGTCGACGGCGCAAATTACAACCTCCTCTAAATTCGTCTCTCCGGACAGGTATTCATTTATGGTCAAGGTCATGATCTCGGCACATTTATCCAGTGGCACGCCGAAGAAGCCTGCGCCCATAGCCGGTAAGGCAATGGCCTTGATACCTTTGTCCTCAGCGGTTTTCAATGAATTCAGGATCGTATTGCTGAGCTTTGCATCCATGTCGGCTTCCTGAAACCGGGGTCCGACCGCATGAATAATATACCGGGCCTTCAACTCCCCGGCGCCTGAGACGACGGCCTCAGTCGTTTCCAACGGGCCCAGTTTATTCAATTCATCCTGGATAGATGGTCCTCCGCGCATCGAAATGGCATTGCCGTAACCTGACCCGAGCTTTAAATCATGATTGGCGTAGAAAACGAATGATTCAATATCGAGATTCGTTATGTCATCCAAAATTAAACGCAGTTTCCCGTTTTTGACGGGCGCTTTTTTGGCCATGTCCAGACTCCCTGCAACTTCTATATCGTTATTTTATTTTTTCCCTTATTTGTAAACATTCCCGCAATTGGGTAACCGTAAACGGCTTCTTTATCCATCCGAATACTTCTTTATCGCAATAGTCCTCCAACTGCATGTTTTTCGAAGCCAGAATGATGCGCGCCACGGGGATCCGTGGGTCATCAAAGAAATTCCTGCATACATGCGATGTTCTTCGTTTGCCGATTGAACAATCGACAATAATGTAATCCGGGCGAAAATTTTCGATCAATTGAGAACAGCGATAATCATCTCCGATGATTTTTATATGGATCATCTCGTCTTCTTCAAGTTCTGTCAAGTGTCTCAGGGATTGGGGCCTGTCACTGTATATCAGGATATTTATCCCCTGACCGATTACCAGACGATAATAATTGCATTCTTCGCATGTCGATTGGCAGCACATCTGCAGACAGCCGACCCCGCCGGGTAAATCGCGAAGCTCGTAGCATCTTCGTGACCGGGAACGAAAAGTTATGCAATCGCGGCATTCAGCCTTTACATTCCCACCGCCCGCAAGATACTCCCAGCAGTAGAGAAAGTCGCCGTCCTGAGATTTGTCCAACGGCTGTGCGGCAGAATCATCATTTGCTATTGCAGAGCCTCTCAATTCTGATAAAGGGATTCTAAAATGCCCGCCGAGAGTTCTATGAGCCTTTATTTTACCCGCCTTAACCCATTTAAGGACAGTATCCGGGGCAACTGAAAGGACTTTGGCTGCCTGGGTCGTGGTCAGGAGGTCATTACTATTATAGTTATCATCCATTTCTGAATTTTCTGTATATTATGAGTTTTATGCAATATATTGACAATATCGGTAACTGTCAATAGGCTTTTATTATATTATTATCGAATTTATAAACTTGGAGCCAATTTCGATAATTGGCCGTAACTGGCATTGGCAGACAGATCAGTCATAATAGAGTCAAGAAGCATTTCAGGGCCAATATTGCCAGACAATGTAGATTGCTTCAGGATGTCTTCATCAATAGTAAGCGATTATATTATAATAGCTTAGCAACCGTATGAAGTAATTGGGAATCTTCCGAAATCATCAATAAAGGGGTCGCTTTTTTATATCCGGTTTACTTTAAATCATTTTAACCAAACGATTTTATCGCGTCCTCGGTGCTTTCGTATGTCTGAAATATTCTTACAAGCTGTGTTATGGTCAGAAGTGTTTTAATCCCCTTTGTGACATTTACCAGCCTGAGCTCTCCCCCAGCGCTGCTGACGGTCGCTAAAGCCGAAATCATCATGCCCAACCCGACAGAATTCATCAGGTCCACTTTGGCCAGGTCAATCACTACCCGCTTCTTGCCGGCGCTGACAAGTTCATGGAGTTTGCCGTGGAACATGGTAGCGTCCGGTCCACCGATTACCTTACCTTTAAGTTGAATAATCGCCACGTCGCCTTTTACCTCATCCTGTATCTTCATTGTATCCTCCCTCCATTAAGCCCAATATGTTTTATCTTTTAATGTCTCCAACACTACCGTCTCTTGGACCGATCGCATCTACATCCCGCTGTAATAACGACAATTTTAGATGTGGAGATAATTCCCGTATGGTCATCCCACAAATCTATATTTCATATTATTGTCACCATTTCATTACAGCAAAGATCAACGATGCAGGGCGTCAGTCAGATGGATTTTACTCAAAAAAAGAACGATGCGGTCAAAACGGCCTTTTAAAATATAAACTTATGGCCCTGTTTTTACAAGACAAAAGTCTGGATATAAACGGTTTCTGCCGTATCGGCATTAATTTACTCATTGTCCCTTCAACATATGGATTTGCCATAAGTCGCGGTTTGACGTCCGAAGCAGGGGCAGCAGGGCTATTCGGCCGGTTTTGCCAATGCTTTTTTTCAGAAATTCCAGTTCCTTGAATTTGGCCTCGATATCATATTCGCATGTCACCTGAAGTCCATGCTGTCGCGCAAGCATGATGCCTTTGGCTCGCATTGACAATTCAATATGGAGTCGGAGATAGCACAGCATATCCGCCACCACCGGACCGGGAAATTTGGATTGAAGTTCCTCGAAATACTGTCCGATTCGTGTGTTCGTGGCGATCCCCGATTCGATTATATCCATCAGTTCTATATCGGTATCAAGGCCGGAACCAAGCCAATTTCTTGTGGTGCGTTCGCTGATCTCAAAGGCAATCATAAAAATAACGGGCAGAAATATTATCAATATAATGGCCGATAGTACGGGCGATAACAGGAAATGGTTATAAGCTGAGTGTATGGCAACCGCCGTCAAAATGGTCAACCCAAAGCCCAGGGTATGTCCGTACTTGATTTTTTCGTAAATCGTCTGGTACAATGCCGCAAACACCGCCTGCGCGCCGCCGTGCATGATGGCCGTCCCGAAGCCTCTCAGAATCCACACAAGAACCTGCGAGTCATGCAGCGTAAAGACAAAATAACTGTTTTCCACAAATGCGAAACCACTACCGATAGCGAATCCCAGGATGGAAGCATCGACGACAAATCCGATTTTGTTTCTTTTCAATAATTGAACGATCCATAATCCCTTTAAGATTTCTTCTATAAACGGAGAAATGTAGCGTGTGTATGTGACGGTCTTTATATTCAGTAAGTCGATCAGTGCCCGATGCAGATAATAACAAATCAGTGCAACGAGACAACCATACGCGATGGCCCTGATAATTTTCGTGACACCGACAAGTTTATAACTATCGAGGAAAATAAGAGCCGCCAGAAACAAGAATACCGGAAAGATGCTTATGATGATTTTTGCGGGGTATATCATAGAATTTTCAGTGACATCATGAATTCATCGGATGGTACTCGTCCCTTTTCAAAGGCCGCGGCGTAGCCTATAGAATATGTAAGTCTTAAATGCGAAAGTAATTGAAAACGGAAATCCAGCTGGGCACCCAGATTGGCCACTTTTCGACGGAATTCGCTGCTTTCGATATTTGTTATTATTCCCGAAGAAAAAAGCGCCGGCCTGACCCAAGTACAGTACAAAGCCTGGCCACCCAGCCGCCTGAAGCGCAGCGGCGGCAGATTCCATTCGAATATCGCCTTATAAAAGTTTGTCCCGCCGATAGCGTTTAATTCCGTGCCGGGAAACGAATAGTACTGCCGATATCTTTTTTCATACCTGTAATCGACCCAATTGTTTCCAAACCCGCCGAAATAGAAATTGGCGAATGGCTGGCGGTGTTCGCCAGGGGAATAGCCCCCCCATTGTCGCAACCAGAATGAGGAATGATGGAATAATTTGACCCCCAGGTCGAGTTGCATATGAGAAAGCGGGTATAACCTTTTATTGACATAATTCGTGTTTATATCAACATTCCATTGCACCCCTTTTTCATAATCCACGGCTCCGAGGGTCGCGACCATATTTGAATAATTCACCCCAATATCGGCGTTAAGAAATTTATCATAGGTTGTGGCGACGTTTTGATAGTCGGGCAGTCGTTCCAGACCGCCGTAACCGGTAAGGCTGAAATTCAGGTCCATCGTTTTGGGTTCTTCATATATCAGGGATTTATCGTGACTGATACCAAGCGAATAACCCTTACGGCTGGTTTTAGTTGGACCGAACAGGTCATAGAAGTCGGCGGCATTATATTTAAAATTAATTTTCCAGGTCAATTTCGAATAGCCGGCTTTGACATGCCATTTTTGATCATCACCCAAGCCCGGCGCAGGTGAAAAAGACACGGCCAGGTCTAAGCTGTTCATATTCATGGGGTCGGCCATGTCCATCCTTAATCCCGCAGCCGTATATATGTCGTATCCTTCTACAATGGGATAGAGGGATGTTGGACGTACATGTGATATGGCCCGATAATCCCGGTTTTTCACGGTCATCGAATCTAAGTTGATCCGCGCCGGTGAACCAACCATCCATTTTTTTAGCTCGGGATATTTCTTAACAGTCATTGTGCCAAGGTACACCGTAGGACTGACGTCTTCCAGGGCCGTTTCCTCAATTGCGGCCGGAACAAAGCCCTGGCCTGTATAACAAAATACTATCAGGGAATCATTATCGATTGGAATTGGGTGGAAAAACCCGGTTTCGCAATTGCTGAGACAATCCATGGAATCGAGGTCGAGATCATAGCGAAAAATATTGGAAACGCCGGTATAATAAGACGACCCATAGAGCTTCCGACCATCATCGGAAAACGCGAATCCTTCCGGGTTGCTGTTTCCAAAATCATAAAGCTCATGGTAGGTGGTGTCGCCGGACATTAAACTGTCAACGTTCATGATTACCAGCGATTGCCATCCGTTGATTTTGGCCAATGCTCCCGATAGATGGCTGCCGTCATGCGAAATATCAAGGTCATAGATATCATAGCCGTACGATAATGGCCAAATGAGATTCCATCCCTGGTATGGATATGGAATTCGCACAATGCTTGATATGCCGTTGGTATGGCGAACCCCCCAGAGGGAGCTATCTGAATAATTATAGGCCAGATCACCAATTCGAGCGTCTTTTAATATGGTTCGTTTATTGCCATTATCGATATTTGCTACCACAAGATCACGCCAGGCATAATTGTCTTCAGTGAAAAATATGTTTCCGGTTGTTGAATCGTAAGCAACCGATGAAACGAAGAATAAAGCCGGCCCTTTGATATCACAAATTTTATGCAGTTCTTTTGTATTAAGATCAATCGAAGCGACCTGACCGAATTCTCCCGGATAATTAACCGCGGCTATAATTTGTCCTCTGGAGCGGTCATAAAAACCTCGTGAAACCGATCCCAGGCTCTTGTCGGTCAATAATTCGTAATCAGTGGTTGGATAAGTATGAATGGAATCGAGGTTGGATTCCTGAAAATCGTGCTCCCAATCGATCCATCGCTGCCACTCGTTGTCAAGTGATGTCCCAAAAGTTTTTTTGAATTGGCTTGCAAAATAGCTCTTGCTGCCGTTTGTACGGTCGACCCATTCGATTAACTTCTCCGGTCCATACTTATAAGCCAGATAGCAAAAAAAGCGCGTTCCGTGCAAATAGGAATTTACTCCCACGTGAAAGTCGACCGACGTGCCTTCGGCTTCCAACCCGACCGGATCATAGAAACGTGCCCTGTCCCGCACTTTGGTCCGGAAAACCATTTCATCATAGGCGCCTAACGCACGACCGAATCCTCCACTCATCCACGTTTCCATGA
>CAZMWI010000133.1:0-8893 GCA_964569945.1 uncultured Ignavibacteriaceae bacterium | reverse complement strand
ACCTTAACGTGAAGCGCAAGACTCTGTCCGATTCTCATCCGGAAGTCATCAACCTGCAGCGCAAAATTAATGAAATAAAAAGTCAGATCAACGCGTTGGAATTCGGCGGGGCCGATAGCTCGTATTTTAATCTCCCGGTGGCGGAAGTCCCGCAGTTGAAACAGGAGTATGCCCGGTTAATGGCCGATGTTAAGACGTATGAAGCTCTGTATCAATTGATATCCCAGCAGTACGAGCAGGTAAAGATACAGTCCAGAATGAATGCCCCCACGGTGGCGGTCATCGATCCGGCCTACGTTCCTGAAAAGCCGGTCAAACCGCGCAAGTCGATGATTGTTCTGATTACTTTTGTTGTGTCTCTGGTCGCGGCCATATTTCTGGCATTGATCATGAATTACATTTCCGAGTTGAAAAAGGTATCGCCCGAGGATTATGAGCGGGCCTCCGTTTTTCTCGGGACTTATTTCTTCTGGCTTCCGGGGATCAAAAGAGCGCCCCGTAAGTAAAAACGATAAATCCATTTTAATCCTGAGGCGAAGATGAGCCAGTCAGTTGTACATGAGACCGCGAAAGTCGGTCAGGGGAGCGTATATGGCGACGGTTGCCATGTCGGAGCCAAAGCCGTCATCGGATCCAACTGCCGGATCGGGCATAACGTGGTCATCCACGAGGAAACCATCGTCGGAGATAATGTCCGAATCGACGACGGAGCCATTATCGGCAAGATGCCGATGCGGTCGGTCAATTCCGCTATAACCAAGGATGAGCAGCTGCCTGCGGCGCAAATCGGCAGCGGTTGTTTGATAGGTTCGCACTGTGTGATTTATCGCGGTTGTCGCCTGGATGAAGAAATTCTCGTGGCCGACCTGGCGACGGTTAGGGAAAACGTCACGATTGGCGCCAAAACTATTGTTGGGCGCGGAGTGGCGATTGAAAATTTCTGTACTATCGGGAAATTCTGCAAGCTCGAAACCAACGCCTATATCACGGCCCACTCGGTGCTGGGAGACAGGGTTTTCGTGTCGCCGTGCGTCGCCACGTCGAACGACAACTACGCCGGTCGCTCCGAAGAGCGCAAGAAGCATTACAAAGGCGTGACGGTTGAAAAGGGCGGTCGGATCGGTGTCCACGCGACTATACTGCCCGGGAAGGTTATACATGAGGACGGCCTGGTCGCGGCGGGTGCACTTCTTACCAGAGACTGCCCGGCCAAAGAAGTCGTGGCCGGAATCCCGGCCAAACGCAAAGGGCCGGTGCCGGAGGATCAACTTCTTGAAAATCAGGGCTGGGAGGAATAAGTAATGAACGTCCCGCTGCTCGATATGTCCCGTCAGTATGCCGCCATTGGAAAAGAATTGGAAAGGGCGGCAGCCGAAGTTATTCGACACGGTAAATATATCAACGGCCCGGAAGTGGGCGAACTTGAAAATAAGATCGCGGACTTCTGTGGTGAGGGCAGCACTGGTATTGGGGTGGCCTCCGGGACGGATGCTTTGCTGCTTGCATTAAGGGCCGCCGGTATCGGCGAAGGCGATGAAGTCATACTCCCGGCTTTTTCGTTTATTTCCAGCGCCAGCGTGATAATGCTGTTAAACGGTCGCCCGGTCTTTGTGGATATAAATCCTGACACGTACAACATCGACCCCAAAAAATTCGAAGCGGCAATTACGAACAAAACCAAGGCGGTCGTACCGGTGTACTTGTTCGGTCAGTGCGCCGAAATGGATGAAATCTGCGACATTGCCCGTCGGAACAATATAAAGATCATCGAAGATGCGGCTCAGGCCATCGGGGCCGAATACAAAGATAAAAAAGCCGGGACAATCGGAGATTTCGGGTGTTTTTCGTTTTATCCGACCAAAAACCTCGGCGGGGCCGGTGACGGCGGCATGATAGTCGTCCATAACCCCGAGTACGATGAATCTCTGAGAATGCTTCGCAGTCACGGCTGGAAAAAGAAGTATAACGCGCTAACGGTCGGCTATAACTCGCGGCTGGATACGATTCAGGCGGCTATGCTCCTGGTTAAGCTTAAATACCTCGATGAATGGACCAAGGCGCGGCGGGCTCATGCCGAGTATTATGATAAAATGCTCGCGGGTTCATCGGTCAAGACTCCGGTCGCACGCGAGTATTGTTATCATATTTATAATCAATACACCATTGCCGTCGACAACCGCGATGAATTAATGGCGGAACTAAAGAAGAATGGAATTGGCTTTGAGATTTATTACCCGTACCCCTTCCATCTGCTGGAAAGCTATAAATCCCTGAATTACAAAGCCGGTGATTTCCCAATGGCTGAAAAGGCGGCGACATCGGTGCTGTCTCTTCCGATTTATCCGGAACTGACAAAGAAAGAACAGGATCGGGTGATAGAGGTTGTCTTGTCGGTATGCAAATGATGTGCGAGTAGGACCCGTGTTATTGTACCGTGGTGCATGTCCGGCAGTATTTTCTGAAATATGAACGCGAGAGTACAAATATCCAGTCGAATCTTTGAATTTTCCCCGGTAATATTGCTTGCATTTTTGGCTCTACTGGCCACACCGTTTGTCTTTATGCATCGCTATAGCGCGGCCATTATGCTTCTGGCCGTGCCGTTATTTCTTATGCTGGCGATCAGTCCTCGAGTGTTCATGTATCTGTATGTCCTGACCTTGTCGTTTTTTATTTATCCGGTGCCGGGTATCCCTCTGCTGATCACCGACTATGTTATCGTTGGCATGATTTTGGCCTTCGCGATAGATTTCCTCGTTAATGTTCGCGGAAACCTGTCAGTTCCCCGGATCAGTGTAATTTTTTTGTTTTTTATCGGGGCGATGTTTATCTCGGCGCTGGCTGCGTACGATCCGATGCATTCGATTACGCCCGTATTGCGAGCAATCCTGCAGTTGGTGCTGCTGGTCATATTTTATAACCGGATGAATAAGGCCGATATTGCACGATTGGCCAAGCTCTATTTCTGGATTATGGTCGTTCACGCGGTGTTTATTACGGCATCGTTTATTTCTCTCGGCGGAATCTATCGTGTGTTCGGTATAGCGGGGACGTACGCCGACGATCTGGCCATGGTCGCTTTCCCGATAGGGCTGGCATATACCCTTTGGTCCGAATCCCGAACTCAATCGCGTTTGTACGGTCTGGGGACAATATTCATTCTGACGGGATTGCTTTCGACCATGTCCCGGTTTCCGATTTTTACGGTAGCGTGGGTGGGCTTTATGGTTCTCGTCATTTCGTGGCATTATGCCGGGAAGTCCGGATTCCATGCCGCGCGCCGGAGAATCCGGCTGGCGCTTTTGGCCTCGGGGACATTCGCAGTTTTGCTTCTGGCGGGACTGACGATTTTCACTAATGTCGTGGGGCGGTTCGATTATGTCTTTTCCGGGCAAATGGGCAGTTCGGTTTTGGAAAGGTTTTCGCTCTGGAAAACAGCCCTTCTGGTATTTCTAAAAGATCCTCTTCTGGGTATAGGCCCGGGCAATTTTCGGTTCGTCGATTCGATAATACCCTCGGTAAAATTCGTCGTCATACGCTTCCTGGTTCGCGGGCTATCGGCTCATAATATGGTATTGCACTACATGGCCGAAACCGGAATTCTGGGTGTAACTGCTCTGGTCTGGCTGTACGCCCGATATTTCAAAATCGCAGTGACGCATTTGCGCAATACGTTATCGCAGTTTCCCATGGTCTTGCGCATGGCCATGTTCGGGGTGGCCCTGACCATTTTCGGTGAGATATTTTATATGGACGGTTGGATGTGGGGTCTGACCGCTTTTCCGGTGCCGTTGTTCATGGCGCTGACCTGCCGCATGGTTAAAGAGGATCATGACGGTTAAAATAGTCATGCTGGCCGACTCGCGCTCGGTACACGTCCGTCGCTGGGCACAATCCCTGGTCGACCGAGGAATAAAGCTGACCCTGATTTCTCTGGGCGGAGACGATCTCGAAAGAGTCGATTTGATCAAGGTGCCGTTTTCCGGTAACCGTCGCCCGGACTTTCTTCGCCGCGCCGAGTATGTCAGGAATCTTATTAATCAAATTAGACCCGATCTCGTTCACGCGCACTATGCATCGAGCTACGGTTACTGGGGGATGAAATCGGGATTCCGGCCTTTTTTGTTGTCGGTTTGGGGGACGGATATCGTTGAATTCCCCAATAATATGATCAGCAGGGTGTTTTTGAAGCGCATCATGAGCAGCGCCGATGCCATCTCGGCCACAAGTGAGTATTTAAGGGGAGTCGCCACGAAATTTATAGATGGCAATAAGGCTCCCATCTATGTGATACCTTTCGGAGTCGAAATCGGGCCGATGGAAACAAAGAAGAAAACCGGCGATATTGTCAGATTGATTTATACCAAGGGTCATCATAAGCGCTACGGGCCCGATATTCTCCTCAAAGCTCTCAAAGCGGCACAGGAAAAATACCCGGCTATTTCTTTGACTTTAGCCGGAGAAGGCAGGATGACACGACAGCTTAAGAAAATGGCCGCCGATCTTGGGATTGCCGATAAGGTCGAATTCACTGGATTTATTGATAACGACAAAATCCCCGAGACTCTGGCCGCTCACGATGTGCTCGTTATGCCGTCGCTTCAGGAAGGGTTCGGGGTGGCGTCGCTCGAGGCCTCGGCGGCCGGGTTACCGACGATTGCCACGAACGTCGGGGGGATTCCCGAAATCGTTATCGATGGCAAGACCGGTCTGCTGGTTCCGCCGGGGGATTTTTCAGCGCTGGCCGAAGCCATTATGAGACTAACCGAAGATGCCGGATTGCGTCACGATATGGGGAGAAATGCCCGGGCGTTTGTCGAAGAACGGTATGACTGGAATAAAAACGTCGATCAGATGATCGACCTGTATGAATCTCTTGCCAAAAACCCCCGCTCCTGAATTTTCGATTTCTATTTGATATAAGACCGCTCCTTTATTAAATTAAAGCGGAGTTGTACTATGCCGGCTAATTTGCCACCTCAATATTACGAACTGGAACGCGATTTCAAAAGCGAGCGCGACCCGCGTGAAAAACTGCGGCTGGCCAAGGAGCTTCTGGCCATGATGCCCAAACACAAGGGGACCGATAAGCTCCAGGCCGAGATGAAGGCCAAAATATCTAAGCTCAGCAAACAAATCGAGGGCACGCAGAAATCGCACGGCGCCAAAACGTCGGAATCATTCGATCATATTCCCCGCGAAGGGGCGGCACAGGTAATTCTGATAGGCCCGCCCAATACGGGCAAATCGTCGCTGGTCGATATTTTGACCAGCGCCAAGGTCGTCATCGGAGATTATCCGTTTTCCACGAGGGAGCCGGTGTCCGGGATGATGAAATTCGAAACGATACAAATTCAGTTGATCGATACGCCGCCGATATCTCACGAATATTGCGAGATATTTGTGTTTCCGCTTATCCGTCAGGTCGACCTGGCGATAATAGTGGTTGACGCGTGCGACCCCGGCACGGTCCGGGCGGTCGAGACGATGTTCGGAATTCTGGACGAAAAACGAATCCGTATTGCGCCGCGCATAGATACTAACCTCGAAGACCCGCGCATGACATACAAGCGCGGCATAATTGCCGCACACAAATATCTCGATGAAGGCGGGCAGTCCGGGCTGGATGAATTGGAAGCCGATTTTTCGGAGTACAAAATTTTCCCGACTTCGATTCTCGATGATGACTCTATAGAGAAGTTTCGCAAAGGGATATTTGACTCGCTTGGTATCATAAGAGTGTTCACCAAGCCGGTGGGCAAAGAGGCCGATTTCAACGACCCGATCATTTTACCGATAGGCGGGACGATCGAGGATGCGGCTCTCACGCTTCACAAAGACTTTGCCAATAAGCTTCAGTTTGCCCGGCTCTGGGGCACCGGGAAATTCGAAGGTCAGAAGGTTAAGAGCGATTATCGGCTTTCGGATGGAGATATAGTCGAGTTTCATATATAAATTGCATCAAAACACCGAATTCGTTGAAAATTATGGAAACCAGGTCCTATTTAGACGGGTTTAAAAATAAGAGCTTGACTGGCAGGCCTGAAGTTTTTATTATAGTAGACTTTAACTTTTGGGCCCATAGCTCAGTCGGTTAGAGCAGCTGACTCATAATCAGCGGGTCCCAGGTTCGAGTCCTGGTGGGCCCAGAGAATGATGTTTGAAACCTTTAGTTTTTGACGGGCAATTAGCTCAGTTGGTTAGAGCGTTCGGTTCACATCCGAGAGGCCACTGGTTCGAGTCCAGTATTGCCCAGTAAATTGACGCTGGTATGATTGATACGAGCTTAAATCCCCGTGAATATCGGGGAACGAAAATCAAAAAAGCCTGCCACCACATAACAGGCATAGAGAAATTAACGCAGTCTCAAGATGGTTGAGGCTGCGTTTTTTATTGAGGAAAGCGATCTATTATGGCTGTGCAAGAAGAACTTGAATTGCTGTTAAAGCTGCAGGTAATTGATTACGACCTCGGCGAGTTGGAAAGGTCCAAGGAATATATTCCGGACATGATGGAAAACCTAAGGCGGGAAATTTCCGAGGTGGAAGTTAAATTCCGCAACGCCGAGGAAGAGTTGACACAATCCAAACTCGAACAAAAAACGCTCGAAATTGAGCTGGCCGATCATCAGGAGAATTTAAAAAAGCTCCAGAACCAGATGCTGGCAATTAAGACCAACAAGGAATACGACGCTCTGGTTTCGCAGATCGATTCGGTCAAGGAGCATATTGACAATAAAGAAAGCCGTATGCTGGAACTGATAGAAACAATCGAGCGGCTCGAAAAAGAAATCGGGTCCCTGGAGGAGAAGTCCTCCGAAATCCGCGGGCAGAACCAGAAGCAGCTGGAAATATTGAAGGAAAAAATGGACTCGGTCGGGACCAAAGTGAAGATGAAAGAAGACGACCGCAACAACCTTAAGGTTCGTATCCCGCGAGGCGTCATGTCCACATACGATCGCATCCGCAAAAACCGTGGCGGAGCGGCGGTCGTGGCGGTCAACAAACGGGCCTGCGGCGGATGTTACAAGGCTCTTTCACCCCATCTCATACAGGAAATCAAACGCGGCCAGAGAATGATTACATGTGACAGCTGCGGCCGTATATTGATCTGGCAGGATGGAGTCAGCGATTAAATAATATGGCACGATTTTATGAACAAGACGGATGGACTTTCGATGATGTCCTGTTAATGCCCAACCTGAGCAAGGTGCTCCCGAAAGACGTCGATATCAGTACCGAACTAACAGCCGACATCAAGCTCAATATTCCTATCGTATCCGCGGCTATGGATACCGTCACCGAAAGCAAGCTGGCCATAGCGGTTGCCCGACAGGGCGGACTTGGCATAATACACAAAAACCTTTCTCCCGAAGTTCAGGCCGGTGAAGTCGATAAAGTAAAACGTTCCGAATCCGGAATGATCACCAACCCGCACACGCTCAGCCCGGACAAACCGATTGGCGAGGCGCTGGCGGCGATGGAGAAATATTCCATCTCCGGCATACCGATCACAGAAGCGGGAAAACTGGTTGGGATTATTACCAACCGTGACCTGCGTTTTCACAAGCAGCTCGATCTTTTGATCGGCGAAGTAATGACCAAGGAAAATCTAATTACGGCTCCCGAGGGAACCAGCCTCGAGGATGCTCGTGATCTTTTGCATACAAATCGTATCGAAAAGCTCCTGATCGTGGACGACCAGAACAATCTCAAGGGTATGATCACGGTCAAGGACATTATGAAAAAGATTCAGTACCCATATGCCTGCAAAGATTCAAATGGACGACTGCGGGTCGGGGCAGCGGTCGGAGTTTCTTCCGATCTGGAAAAGCGCACCGAGGCTTTAATAGCGGCGGGGGTCGATATTCTGGCCGTAGATTCATCGCACGGACATTCCCAGGGTGTGCTCGACACGGTTGCGCTGCTCAAGAAAAAATATCCGGACATGCCGGTCATAGCCGGAAATGTCGCTACCAAAGAGGGTGCGCTGGCCCTTATTGACGTCGGCGCCGACGTGGTTAAAGTCGGGATCGGTCCCGGCTCGATTTGCACGACGCGGGTCGTTACCGGCTGCGGGGTTCCGCAAATCACGGCTATTATGGAAGCGGTCGAAACGACCGATGCCAAAAATATCGCGGTAGTCGCCGACGGCGGCGTCCGTTATTCAGGTGACATAGTTAAGGCACTGGCGGCCGGAGCCAGAGTTGTGATGGTTGGCTCGCTGTTCGCCGGGACGGCCGAATCGCCGGGCGAAACTATTCTTTACGAGGGACGTTCTTATAAAGTATACCGGGGCATGGGTTCGGTGGAGGCCATGAAGGCCGGAAGCACCGACCGTTATTTCCAGGAGCACGAAAAGGAAGCCTCGAAATTCGTTCCGGAAGGTATTGAAGGCTGGGTGCCGTATAAAGGCGAACTGGCCGATACAGTGTACCAGTTGGTCGGCGGTCTGCGCTCAGGTATGGGCATTTGCGGCGCCGCCAATCTCAAGGAACTGCGGGAAAAGGCGCGGTTTATTAAACTGAGCCAGGCAGGGGTCACCGAGTCTCATCCTCATTCTCTGACCTTTTCCAAAGAGGCGCCCAATTACCGCCGGGCGCGATAAAATTGATAGTAGTTGTTAACAATAGAATGGAACTAGCACAGGAAGAGGAAAACACGGTCGCGCTTTATGAAAACGTAAAGTGAGGAAAGTCCGAGCTTCTAAAGCCGGGGTGCCCGGTAACGCCGGGGCGGAGCGATCCGACGGAAAGTGCCGCAGAAAATACACAGCCTACCCCCGATAAGTCGGGGCGGCAATGGTGAAATCGTGGTGTAAGAGACCACGCCGGGCCGTGGAAACACGGGCCGGGGTAAACCCCACCCGAAGCAAAACCAAATAGGGGAAGAGG
>CAZMWI010000132.1:0-8913 GCA_964569945.1 uncultured Ignavibacteriaceae bacterium | reverse complement strand
AGTTGGACTATATCAACGTCGTCAAGAATTTCATAGAAATAAGCGATTTCTATCACCTGCTGCAAAGCGTCATTTTCACGTCGGAAAGCCACGGCCGTCTCGGTGGCAAAAGTGCCGGGCTGTACCTCGCTTCTCAGATTATAAAAAAGAATAAAGCCGAACACGACGTTCTGAACAATGTCAAAATCCCGAAAACTTGGCACATCACATCCGATGTTCTCCTGCACTTCATGCACTTCAATAATTTCGAGGAAGTGGTCGAGACGAAATACAAAGAAATCAACCAGGTGCGCCTGGAATACCCGCACATCGTCGAGACTTTCAAACGGGCCAATTTCCCGGCCGACATCGCGCGCGGCTTGTCGATGGCGCTCGATGATTTCGGCGACGTCCCGCTCATAGTCCGGTCCTCCTCCCTGCTCGAAGACCGGGTCGGCGCGGCCTTTTCCGGTAAGTACAAAAGTCTCTTCCTCGCCAACGTCGGGACCAAACAGGAGCGCATGGAAGCGCTGATGGATGCCATCGCCGAAGTGTACGCCTCGACTTTCAGCCCCGACCCGATCGAGTACCGCGCCGAACGCGGCCTGCTCGATTTCGGCGAAGAAATGGGAATTATCATACAGGAAGTGGTCGGAAAGAAGATCGGCCATTATTTCGTACCGGCATTCGCCGGGGTCGCTTTCAGCCGTAACGAATTCCGCTGGTCGCCGCGCATCAAGCGCGAGGATGGCCTCGTCAGGCTGGTACCCGGTCTCGGCACACGGGCGGTCGACCGGCTCAGCGACGATTACCCCGTCCTGTTCTCCCCCGGCCAGCCGGGCCTGCGGGTCAATATCGATCCCGAAGAGGTCCGCCGTTATTCGCCCAAGAAACTCGACGTCATAAATCTCAAGACGCGGCAGTTCGAGACGGTGGAACTTCAGAAATTCCTCGAGGAAGTCGGCCCCGAATACCCAATGCTGAACAAAATAATTTCGATATACAAGGATGGCCACATCAGCCGTCCGATAGGTTTGAATGTCGATTTTTCGTCGGATGAAATCGTCGGCAACTTCGAAGGCCTGCTCAAGGATTCGCAGTTTGTCTCGCAAATCGGGTTGATCCTCAAAATCCTCGAACAGACCTTCGGTCGACCGGTCGATATCGAGTTCGCGCACGACGGTGAAACATTCTATCTTCTTCAGTGTCGGTCGCAGAGCTATTCCGAAGACAGCCAGCCGGCCCCGATTCCCAAGGACTTCCCGCAGAACAAAATCCTCTTCTCGGCCAATAAATACATCTCTAATGGACGGGTGCCCGATATTACACATATTGTCTATGTCGATCCCGATGAGTACACCCGCCTGGGCGGCCGGTCCGAAATGCTGGCGGTCGGGCGAGCAGTCGGCAAGCTGAACAAGATTTTACCGAAACGGCAGTTCGTGCTTATGGGCCCCGGACGCTGGGGCTCGCGCGGCGATATCAAACTGGGCGTGAGCGTGACATATTCGGATATCAACAATTCCGCCGTCCTGATCGAAATCGCCCGCAAGCGTGGCAACTACCTGCCCGATCTTTCTTTCGGGACACATTTCTTCCAGGACCTGGTCGAATCACAGATACGCTACCTGCCTCTGTATCCCGACGACGAAAACATCATTTTTAACGAACGCTTTTTGAAATCGGCCGACAATATTCTGGGTGAAGTGCTTCCCGACTACGCCAATATGAGCCATGTCGTGCGCTTGATCGACGTCGGGCGCACCTTTCCCGGCCTCGTGCTGAGAGTCCTGATGAACGCCGACCTTGAAGAAGCAATCGGCGTCATTGACGAACCTTCCACCGACATAGAGCGCCAGTTGAAGAGCGCCACGGTCGTCAAAGAACATCAGGATACTTTCTGGCGCTGGCGTTATCGTATGGTAGAGCGTATCGCCGAAGAAATGGAACCGTCGCGATTCGGAGTTAAAGCCTTTTATGTATTCGGCAGCACAAAGAACGCCACGGCCGGACCGGGCTCGGATATCGACATTCTCGTGCATGTCACCGGTGACGCCAAAAAGATGGACCTTCTGACTTCATGGCTCGACGGCTGGAGCCGCTGCCTGGCGGAAATAAACTATCAGAGGACCGGGTACAATTCCGACGGCCTGCTGGACATACACATCATAACCGACGAGGACATCGTCCAGAAGACCAGCTTCGCCTCCAAAATCGGAGCCGTGACCGATCCGGCACGATCGCTTAAAATAGGTAAGAAATCAGAATAACTGACGAACCGCCTTTTCGGGAAAATGTGGATCGAATTTGATCAGCGCCAATCGGGGGCCGTCGTATGCGGCCGTCAGGCAGACGGTCCGGCCGATTTTATCCTGCCACGATCCGGTCAGTCGCGAGGATTCATGCACGTGCCCGTGCAGCGTTAAGAGCGGCTGTTTTTTCTCGATCAAACGCCGTACCGCCACCGAACCGACGTTAACATCCAACGGGGCATAATCGATCATCTCTCCGTCCCGGGCGGCCCGGTCGAGATTGGTCTGGTACGGCGGAGTATGAAACAGGAAAATCGTCTTGTCGAAATTTTCTTCACCAAGGGTAAGGGCGTCGAGGTCTTTGGCGATGGTCGCGAATTTTTTTTCGCGGTCGCTTGCGGGATAGGTATAAAGCCCCTCTTCGGGCGAAATCGTCCCCGGCTCGATATAGCGGGAAACGTCGTAGCGTTCCCAGTCTTTCAGTTGAAACGGCGTTGGCGGGACAAACGAATAGCCGTACACACTGAACTCACCCAGTCGTAATTTTTTGTTGTGTGCGTATTTCCAAAAGCCCTGCTCGGCCAGTTCGATAAAGGCATCTTCCTGCGAGCGGCCATCATCGTTCCCGAGAATCAGGAAAATTTCGGGATACTCATCACCGAGCTTATTCTTAAGATCGGACAACCCCGTTGCCAGAAAATCATTTATAAAATCACGATGCTCACTGCCGGATGACGCAAAAGCGAACATACCCGACGCCAGCAGGTCGCCGCCCATGAAGACGGCGTCCGGTTTTTCAAGAAGAATTTTCTCGAAAAGCCGGGTGTATAGTTCGGTCCGGCCGTGAAAATCTGAAACGAAAAAACACAGCATTATTACACAAATCCTTATTATTGAATCCACCAATTATTACACGATGGCCCTGTAAAATCCAAATTAATATCGCAGAAAACGGTCAAAATCGTTTAAATTAGCGGAAAATTCGGGATAATACAAAAAATTTATACATTTATGTAATTTTTTTTGTCGAGACCTAATCAGCCGGCAAAACACTCAAAGACGATTAATTCTTCTTTATTGCGCAATGTAACATATTGCGGGGTATAAACTTTTGCGCTACAAAATGGGTCTTGATTAGGATAAATTCCGGACGGGACGGTTTTGGGCGCCTGAATTGAATTTAAAACCAAAATCTGGCCGGATTTAGGCCTTGACGAAAATCACGGGCGCGCCTATATTATTAACTGTTAGCCGTTTAGGCGACAGTGAGTTTTTGGTTTAAAATCTATTTTACTTATCGTTAAAAATCATATTTGACAAGGGTCAAATGTGTACGGTTATTTTGCTCTTTATTTAATGTACTTTTAATCCCGAATTTCTTGTACTATTCGAGGAGGATGCTGATAGTTAAGATATTTAATTCGATACCTCGGTAATCCACCGAAATTTTGTCTTTGAGAGTTAGATCCTCTACGTTGAAAAAACGAGCACGATTTGGTAAAGCTCGATTCCTGCGGGTAACTGTCGGACCGCAGCGGGCGAAATAAGTCCCGGCCTGGCAGGCGTAATGCCGGGGCGAAAATAGCATTTCTCAGGAGGATGCGCCAGATGAAACGAATCGTGGGGGGAGTCCTTATAGGGCTCTTATTGATGTTCCTGACGGCCCAGGCTGACCCGACCTTTATTGGGCCCGATGGCGATCTATATTTAGTTGATAGCACAGCTAAAACCGATCAAATCGCTTATCCGGAAACTTATCCATCCAACCTGGCGGTCAGAACGAATCCGACCGATACGGTCGTGATTTCCCAGCTGGATTGCAGCATGTTTCCGACTATGTGCATGTACGTGGACGTCCTGGATACGGCCGGATATCCGGTCGGCGGCCTCACGGCCGACAGCTTCTGTGTTTCACAGGACGGTAGTCCCATTAATTCTTTTACTGTCGAAGAACTGACGCTCGATTCCTGCATAACCTCAGTAGCACTTGTGATTGACGTCAGTAGCAGTATGAACGACAACAACAAGATTGCGGCCGCGCGAAATGCCGCTCACAATTTCGTGGACAACATGGACATATACGACCGTGTTGCCATTGTCACTTATTCCAACTGCTATACCATAGTACAGGATTTCACGAGTGACAAAACCCTGCTCCATTCCAAGATCAATACCATCTCGGCCAGTGGCTATACGGCGGCTTTCGATGGTATCTGGAAGGGAGTCGCTATCACCGGCCTGGAGCTGGGCAGCAAAGCAGTAATCGCCATTTCTGACGGCATGGAAAACTACAGCCAGAAATGCGGCGATTCCACGACTCCCGACGGTCTCTGGATCGGCGACCCGCCGATTTGGTGGTGGTGGGGTACTCCCGATCCCGATGGCTGGACCGATGACTCAACCCTGATAGTCGGACTTGCCCATAGTTCGGGCATACCAATTTATACTGTCAGCCTGGGGAGTGATTTCGATCCCCAATATCTCGTCAAACTGGCCGCCGCGACCGGCGGCAGTTATCACCACGCGCCGACCGGCGGTGACGTTACCAACATTTATGATGAAATCAAATTCCGGCTGTGCAGCCGCTATCTGATTTGTTACAACAGCCCCGATACGGTGCAAAACGGCGATTGGCACACCGTTACCGCCTGTCGTCAGGATGCTATGGCCAACTGCAGCCCGTGTGATGCCGATTCCTGCCAGGAAATCGACACTCCTGAAATCACCCGGACGCCCGTGACGGTCGGCCTGGCGGATACCTGCGCCCGTTGGGATTCCGACGTGGAAATCTGTACGTGGGTTGTCGACCTGGATACGCCCCAGGAAGACCTCGAAGTAAGACTATTTTATCGCAACAGCGATACGGTCAGCTATACGTCTGTTGTGATGAACCGAACCGACAGTACTTATTGCTATACCATCCCGGGCAGCGTTATTGACTGTGATGCCGACAGCATCCAGTACTATATTACTGCCTCGGACGGACACTCAACCGTTGCCTCACCGGCACTGGCGCCGACCTATCATTATTCATTCCCGGTATGCGGGAACCAACCCCCCACGGTTTTCGCCGGAAATGACACGACCTTGGCCCAGTGCTCGCCGGCACAAATTTGCTGGAATACCAGCGCTTCCGATCCCGACGATAACCTGCAGATAGTCGAGAAAATAATCGGTCCTGGGACCTTTGACGGCACCCAGATTTGCTTCACCCCGACATCCAGTCTTGACTATGAATTCGTCCTGCGTGCGACCGACAGCTGCGGCCTGATGGGCTACGACACGGTTGTCGTCCACTATTCGCTCAATCACGCACCGACGGCCGACGCCGGTCGGGACTCCACCCTGTTTTTGTGCGCTCCGCAGCAGATTTGCTGGACCGCCGGGTGTACCGATCCCGATGCCAACCTGACCGATTGCAATCTTGTCAGCCCGGTCGGAACATACAGCGGCGGTGATATCTGCTTCACCCCGGATACGGCCGGTACTTATCGCTTTATTCTGGAGGCCAAGGATGCCTGCAACCAGACCGACCGTGATACGTCGTTTATAGCGGTGACATTCAACACCGCCCCGGTGTGCAGCATACCCAACGATACGACAATCTTCCAGTGCGCCGCCGCGCAGGTCAGCCTGCCGGTCGGCGGCAGCGACGTCGACGGCAATTTCAATTCCTGTCAGATAATGTCCGGCCCCGGCTCTTTGATAGGCGGCAACTGGGTTTACACGCCGCCGTCGAGTCAGACGGTCGCGGTAACTATCCGCTGCACCGATGATTGCGGCGCTTATTGCGAAGAAACGTTTACGGTTCAATTTAATATAGACGCCAAACCGGTGATAAATCTGGGCAGCGATCAAACCGCGTTCCAGTGCTCACCCGAAGAAATTTGTATAGATTACACCGTCTCCGATCCCGACGCCGGTCAGGCGGCCACGGTGACGCTGTTGACATCGGTCGGGACGATTAACACGGTCGATTCGACCATTTGCTTTACGCCGGATACAGCCGGTGTGTACAAATTCATCGCTCAGGCCGAAGACCCCTGCGGCAAGAAGGGTTATGATACCGTCAAGGTAACAGTTTCCTTCAACTCCCCGCCGGTGGCCAACGCCGGCAGCGATCAAACCCTGATGCAGTGCAGCCCGACCACTGTCGCTTGGGCGGCCTCGTGCAGCGATCCCGATGGCAACCTCTCGACTTGCGAGCTGACAAGTGCCACCGGTTCGTACGACGGAACCAATATATCCTTCACGCCCGCCGGTTCGGGAACCTATGAGTTCGTACTCAAAGCGACCGACGCCTGTGGTGTCGAGGATTTCGATACGTCGTACATTACGATAAATCTCAACTCCGCTCCGGTCGTAACCGCGCAGGCGGATACCTCGCTTTTCCTCTGCCAGCAGCAGCCGGTTTGTATTTCTTATGACGTCAGCGACCCTGACGGCTTGGCCGGTGTGGTGGAAGCGATGGTTTCCGGCTTTGGTACGATCGACACGCTGAACAACGAAATTTGCTTCACGCCGACCGCGGCGGGTAATTATCAGTTCATTATCGGCGCGACCGACGGTTGCTCCGCTCATGATCAGGACACCGTGATCGTCTCGGTAGTGTTCGGTCAAACGCCGAACATCACCTGCCCGACTTCAGCCTTCAATAAGTTCCTGTGTGGACCCGATTCGATTATGCAGACTCTGGCCATCACCCCGGATTCGGCCACGGTTACGCTTTCTGAAGGCATCTATGACGGCGGAAAAGTGCGGTTCTTCGCTGGAACCGAAGGAACCTATAATATAACCGTCATTGCCGCAGTACAATGCGGCGCCGACACCTGCGAACTAACGTTCAATGTCGACTTCAACGCTCCGCCTGTCGCCAGTGCTGGAAGCGATCAAATCGTATTCCAATGTACGCCCGCCCCGATAAGCTGGCCGGCTTCATGCAGCGATCCTGACGGCAATCTCTCAACCTGTCAACTTATCAGTGCCACCGGAACCTACAACGGTTCCAATATTACCTTCACACCGACCGGAACCGGTATCTATGAGTTTGTTATAAAAGCCACCGACGCCTGTGGCGCTGAAGACTTCGATACGTCGTACGTCGACGTCACCATCAACTCCGCTCCGGTCGTCGTGGCCCAGGCGGATACATCGCTCTTCCTCTGCCAGCAGCAGCCGGTCTGCATTTCTTATGACGTCAGCGATCCCGACGGCTCGACCGGTATCGTGGAGACGATGTTCTCCGGATTCGGAACAATAGATACCTTGAATAATGAAATTTGCTTCACGCCATCATCGGCCGGCAACTACCAATTTATTATCGAGGCGGCCGATGCCTGCGGTCAAACCGATCGCGACACGGTCAACGTCTCGGTGGCGTTCGGCGAGGCACCGAGCATCACCTGTCCGACTTCGGCCTTCAATAAATTCCTCTGCGGTCCCGATTCGATCCTGCAGGCGCTGACGATAACGCCGGATTCGGCGACCGTCACGCTTTCTGAGGGAATCTACGACGGCGGTATGGTCCGGTTCTTCGCCGGAACCGAAGGAACATACAATATAACCGTCATTGCCGCCGTCCAGTGCGGAGCCGATACCTGTGAGTTGACGTTCAACGTCGACTTCAACGCTCCGCCGGTTGCCAACGCCGGGAGCGATCAAACCGTCTTCCAGTGCACGCCGACTGCGATTAGCTGGCCGGCCTCGTGCAGCGATCCCGACGGCAACCTTTCGACCTGTGAGCTGATCAGCGGTGTCGGAACGTACAATGGTTCCAATATCACGTTCACGCCCACCGGGACCGGGGTTTATGAATTCATCATCAAGGCCACCGACGCCTGTGGCGCCGAAGACCTCGACACGGCGCTTGTAACGGTTACAGCCAACTCGGCACCGACGGTCGTCGCGCAGGATGATGATTCGTACTTCCTGTGCGACCCACAACAGATTTGTGTCGATTATACTCCGTCCGACCCTGACGGTCTGGGCGGGCTGACCGAAACGATGATTTCCGGTTACGGCACGATCGACACGGCTAATAATCAGATATGTTTCACGCCGACAACCGACGGCGATTATGAATTCATTATAGAAGTCGAAGATGCCTGCGGCGTCACCGACCGCGATACGGTCGTGATTTCGGCCGCGTTCGGTGAAGTCGCGCAAATAACCTGCCCGACCGATACGATCTTCGTATCGCTCTGTGATACCTCGCAGGTGTGCAGCATGCTCGACATCACGCCCGACTCGGCCAATGTCTCGGTTTCACTGGGAACTTATTCCGCCGGTGAACACTGCTTCCAGCCCGATACGTCGGGTGTCTACGTTGTCGACGTTATTGCAGACGTACAGTGCGGTGCCGATACCTGCCAGTTGATTTATAAAGTAGACATCGGTCAGGCCGCGGAAATCGCCTGTCCCTCTCCCCAAACCAGGTTCATTTGTGAACCCGGTCAGGTTTGCGTTCCGATTTCGGTCGTGACACCGGGCGCGACGTTCGACATTTCGCCCATAGGTTCGTACAACGCCGGCAGCATCTGCTTCACGGCCGATACCTCCGGACACTATGTCATCACAGTCATCGCGACGACCACTTGCGGGGCTGATACCTGCGAAGTCACCGCCGATGTGACGATAAACTCCAACCCGATTGCGGTCAATCCGACAACGCCGGTCGATACTT
>CAZMWI010000131.1:2409-8981 GCA_964569945.1 uncultured Ignavibacteriaceae bacterium | reverse complement strand
TGCACAATGTCAACATTGAAATTCCGGAAGGGGCATTGCTGTCGATTATGGGTCCTTCCGGTTCAGGCAAGAGTACATTGTTAAATATAATGGGTTTGATCGACGCCCCCTCTGAAGGCGAAGTCAAAATAGACGGGAAAAATACTGCCGGTATGAAAGAAACGGAACTGGCGCATATGCGGAACAGGATGATCGGTTTCGTTTTTCAGAGTTTTCATCTGATTTCGGAACTTGCGGTTGTCGACAATGTGGAACTGCCCCTGCTTTACCGCCGGATGTCATCGGGAGAACGTCGCCGCATGGCGCTGGAGGCTTTGGATAGAGTCGGTTTAAGTACCAGGACCAAGCATTTTCCGACCCAATTATCTGGCGGCCAGTGTCAACGTGTGGCTGTGGCCCGTGCCATTGTGGGCAGGCCCGATATTATACTGGCCGATGAACCCACCGGTAACCTTGACTCGGCCATGAGTAATGAGATAATGGAAATATTGCTCGCGTTGAATAGAGACGAAAAGGTCACGATTGCAATAGTGACCCATAATCAGGAAATCGCCGACCGCACCGACAAAATAATCCGGCTGTTCGACGGCAGCCAGGTGGCATAGGAGCGCAATATGCTTAAGAATTATTTGAAAATCGCAATGAAAGGTCTGGTACGTCACAAGTATTATTCCTTCGTCAGTCTGTTCGGCATTTCAATAACCCTGATTGTACTGACCATATCTATTGCCATTATCAATCATACAGCAACTTTGGGAAAACCCGGCTCAAAACTTGATCGGTGCCTGATAGCCAACAGAATTGAGGCCATATTTAAAGACGGACAAATTGAAAGCTTCCCAAGCTACCGGCTATTGGATCATTACTTCCGAAATCTTAAGGGGGCGGAAGCTGTATCGTTGTTTTCCAATTCAAAAGATATAGTGATTTACACTGACAACAATAGAATCCCTTCAACCATGATGTATACCGATGACGTGTTCTGGAATATCGTGGAGTTTCCATTTACGGAAGGCATGCCTTACAAAAAAGACGACGTCGACAAGGCAAAAATGCTGGCGGTCATAACCGACAAAGCCAAACAAAGAATATTCGGAAACAGGCAAGCTATCGGGCAATATCTTGAGACTTCGACAGGCACGTATCGGGTTGTCGGAATAATCCCTTATCGAGAAATCAATTCATATTCACTAAATGCAGAAATCTATTCACCCATAACGACTTCTCTTTCCGCGATGAATAATGAACAAGTATGGGGCGATGGAAATGCATTTGTGCTTGTTCCGGATAAAGCCCAGTTCGCATCGGTTAAGAGAGAATTTCAGGATCATGCAAAACAGGCGTATAACGATTATCAGAAGGAACTCGAGCTTCAAACCATGGATATTTTCCTGGGTACTATGAAAGAGTCAATTTCCAACCAGCTCCACCAGAACGCAATGGTATATTTGGCGGGCATAGTTGCCATCATGCTGCTCTTCATGTCATTTCCGGCCGTTAACCTTATGGTTATAAATTTCAGCCGAATCATAGAAAGGTACCCGGAAATAGGGATCAGAAAGGCCTTTGGAGCCTCATCCACCGCCCTGATGGGCCAATTTATTCTTGAGAACATCTTCCTTACGCTTATCGGTGGAATAATTGCCCTTATTTTATCGAGCCTTATTCTCACTTATATAAATAATGCGGGATTTGTCCCCTGGGGGTATATCAAAATGGATTTGAAGGTTTTTCTTTATAGCATGGTTGTTACGGTATTTTTCGGAATCTTCTCGGGAATACTGCCGTCTTATAAAATGTCCCGGGTCCACCCGGCCGAGGCGTTGAAAGGATTAAGCCAATGATAAAGCATATATTTAAACTCGTCTGGAACAGAAAGAAAAGCATATCGCTCCTTCTGATCGAAATATTTCTTTCATTCGTGGTTGCCTTCGTAGCTTATGATATGCTCATATCCGGGATATTGGATTTTTACACCCCCCTCGGATTCGATTATCATAATGTCCTGGAAGTTCGGATTTCGTCTCCGGAGGGTATTCCTTTCGGGAAGATGGCGACAGAGCAATCCGCCAAATACAGAATGTTGTATGATGAAATTAAAAGCCTTCCTCAGGTTAGGCAGGCAAGCCTGTTATTAGGCAACATCCCGTATGGAAATATGAGAGTCAATACGACACTCGAATCCGACGGCAAGACGTTCTTTGCCGGGATAAATTATATCGGCGAGGAATACCGCGAAACTATGGACATGTCATTGCTTGATGGAAGATGGTTCAACGATGACGATTTGGGCAGCCTTGATTTACCGATTGTAATCGATGAAGAATTAAAAAAGACCATGTTCGGTGAACGCAGCGCTGTTGGTGAAAAAATCCAGGACCCTACTAATAAAAAGCAACTTCAATTGGGAACCAAGTACAATGTTATCGGAGTTGTCCGGACTTTTCGTACCGGGGGAGAACTTCAGAAGGGTCGGGGTGAGGTCTTTTTGCGTCAGACCTGGGGTGATTCTTCTTATACACCTTATGCTGCTATGATCAAAACAAAAGAAGGCACCAATGTCTCCTTCGAGCTGGATCTTCAGCGGCGGCTGGAATCCCTCGCGCCTGATTTCAATTTCCGCATAAGTCCGCTTTCAGAGATTCGCGAGAATCATCTGCGGGACGCTGCATTTGGCGTCATCATCCCTTTGGTTGTAGCTATATTTTTATTATTAAATGTTATGCTCGGCCTTTTTGGCATTTTCTGGCAGTCCATCAGCCGACGCAAAGGCGAAATTGGCTTACGCCGGGCCGTGGGCGGGAATTCAGGTTCGATTCAGTTCCAGATTCTGGGGGAGTCTCTGGCAATAGGGAGCCTGGCGATTTTGGCAGGAATCCCAATTATCGTCAATTTCGCCGTATTAGGGATTTCCAAACCGATTGGCAGCCTGCCGTTTTTCTTAGCTTTTGCATGCGCCGGTGTTTCAATTTATATTATTTTAACAATATGTGCCGTTTATCCAAGCTACCGTGCCGCTCATGTTCGACCGGCCGAAGCTCTGCACAATGAATAGCGTTTATGGCACCTGATTGAATTTACGGAACGGGATTATGACGATATTGATAGTTGATGATGATAAGGCTATCCGAACCTCTCTCAATCTTCTTCTGAAAAAGGCCGGCTATGGCGTGGCAGAAGCATCTAACCCCGAAGAGGCTCTGGCCAGGATTGACATTGAAATGCCGTCATTGTGCGTCCTCGACTTGAATTTCTCCCTTGCCACAACCGGCGAAGAAGGACTGGCTTTTTTAAAACAACTCAAAGCCGAATATCCGGATTTGCCGGCAATTTTGATCACGGCCTGGGGATCGATTTCGCTGGCCGTGGAAGGGATGAAGCTCGGGGCATCGGATTTTATCACCAAACCGTGGAATAACGATTTCCTTTTGGCATCAATAAGAACCATACTTGATTTGTCAAAGCAAAAAGGGTCTTCGGGCTTGTCCGAGTATGATCGGGCGGAGTTGAACCGTCATTACAATTTCGAAAATATTGTCGGAATGGATGAAAAGCTTTTGCAAGTACTTAATATCGCGGGACGAGTCAGCCGTACTGATGCTCCCGTTCTTATTCTTGGTGAAAGCGGTACCGGCAAGGAGCTGGTGGCCGAAGCTGTTCATAATAATAGCGATCGGGCCGGCGGGCCATTTATTAAAGTAAATCTCGGTGGGATTCCTTCCACATTGTTTGAAAGCGAGATGTTCGGGCATAAAAAAGGGGCCTTCACGGGCGCTGCTCATGACAGGATTGGTCGTTTTGAACTCGCCCATAAAGGCACTCTATTTCTGGATGAAGTGGGTGATCTAGACACAGCCAATCAGGTAAAATTGCTGAGGGTTCTGCAGGACAGGAGTTTCGAACCCCTCGGCACCAGCATTCCGCGAACCTCGGACTTTCGATTAATTTGCGCCACCAATCGAAATCTGCATCAGTTGATTGCGTCAGGTAATTTTCGCGAAGACCTTTATTACCGAATAAATTTGATTTCGTTAAATTTGCCGGATCTGCGTGAACGTATTAATGACCTCCCATTGCTTGTGCAATATTTCGTTGACAATATCAAAATACTTTACGATCGCCCCGATTTGAAAGTAACCACCGAAGCCGTCGACTGGCTCAGTGCTCTATCGTGGCCGGGAAATATCCGGGAATTGAAAAATCTCGTCGAAAGGACGATTTTGATGACCACCGGTAACATCCTGCAAATCGAGGATTTTCGGGCCCAGTTTAAATCAACTCCCAGAGTTGCGGGTACAGGTGATCTTCCCGAGGTAGGAACGATAACGCTTGAAGAGATGGAAAAATCCATGATCCGGAAGGCGATGCGGTTTCATCAGGGAAACGTCACAAAAGTGGCTCTTTCGTTGGGGTTAAGCCGAAGTGCCCTGTACCGACGACTGGAAAAATACGGTCTTTCGCTATGAAACTTCGCGGGAAGTTCATTCTTTTTGTAATTGTCCTTCATCTGATCCTGACTGTATTGGCATTTGTCCTGCTTGCTTACAGTAAATTGTTATTTTTCGGCCTGCAGTTGTTTGTACTCATAAGCGCCGTCATTTCTTATCGTTTGTACCGCAATTTCGTAAGACCAATGGAAATTCTGGCTTCCGGCGTCGAATCGATCCGCACCAAGGATTTCAGTTGCACTATTGTAAAGACCGGGCATGCCGAGCTGGACCATATGATAGATATGTATAACCGCATGATTGAGCAACTGCGCCAGGAACGATTGTCTCAACAGGAACAGCAATATTTCCTGCGGCAACTTATCAAAGCCGCTTCAATCGGGGTGATAATTCTCGACCTGGATGGGAACGTCTCGATACTGAATCCTGCCGCAGAGAATATTCTGAGTGTGAATGCAGCTGCAATAGCTGGAAGGCCTCTTTCTGAATCGGTGAACGAACCGTTGAACAATATATGTGCTTTGAATCCGGGCAAATCAATGATTGTCAGGGTTGATGGTATGCATATTTATCGCTGTTATAAGTCGGTGTTTTTGGATCATGGTTTTCATCGCCAGTTCTATATAATAGAGGAGCTTACCGACGATATAATCGAAACACAAAGAAGCGCTTATGAGAAGGTAATTCGAGCCATGTCTCATGAAGTTAACAACTCCGTGGGCGCCGTAAATTCGATTCTTAACAGTATCTTGAATGATGAACCACACCAGGCCGGAGCTGATCAAATTGATTATAATGAGGCGATAAATGTCGCCATTGAAAGAAACACGCATTTGAGCAAATTCATGGCCAATTACGCCGATGTTGTCAGAATACCGATGCCACACAAGAGAACGTATGACGTCCATAATTTACTAAGAACGATTTACAGCCTGATGGAAAAAGATTGCCTTGACAGAAATATCAAATGCCGTCTGGAGTTGCCCCCGGGCACTATGCAGATAGACATGGACGTCGGGCAAATGGAACAGGTCATGATCAACATATTTAGAAATGCCGTTGATGCGATTGGTCGTGATGGAACGATAATTATCCGCGCCACGGCCAATCCACAAATGGTTCGAATCATTGATACAGGTCGGGGGCTTGACAACAAAATTCTGCCGAACCTGTTTTCACCATTTTTCACGACCAAAAAGGACGGACAGGGGATTGGGCTTACGTTAATCAGGGAAATCCTGATGAATCATGGTTTTTCTTTCAATCTGAAAACCAATATCGATAACAACACTGAATTCCAGATTATTTTCTGACGGTTTTACTTGAGTCTACATAACGGAACTCGACTGAAATCAACGCTATTTAATCATTGAGATTTCAACGAATTGAAGCCATTTTGCATTAATATTGAAAAGAGACAAATCAGTTTTCCAGGCAGCTTATGATATTATCCAGGACATTATTGATTAATTCCCGATTTGTTATCGGACCCATATGGCCGAGACCTTCGAAACCCAGCTTTATGGATCCCGGTATTAAATTATTTAATAGGTCGGCGATTTCAACGACAGGTTGTGGTGAGTTTGATCCGTGCAATATGAATGTCCTGGCAGCCAAAGATCGAATAGAGTATATGTCGGCCGGGGTTGCGAATATAGCCTTAAAATCGTCATTGATTTTAAGCATTTTTTCTGCTACCGCAAGTTGTTTAGAATATTGCATACCATCAAAAGAGCTGTCGCCTGCCCAGTAATTGACAAAAGCCCTGGCGGCGTCGAATGTCTTTCCGGCCGAAACCAACCTGTCTATTTTTAAACTCAAAATCCTGATTTCTTTATTGGAATTAGTACCACCTGGTACAATATTAAACAGGTTAAATAATACGGGTTCATACATGATAAGGCCTTTGACCTTGCTCTTATGACGAAGCGCCGTGGCGAACGCGACTGCCCCCCCATACGAATGACCGATCAAATAAACCGGCTCTTGTGACTGCATAATGAAGTTGTCGAGCAGGGCTGCCTCGTCCTCGAGCGAAAGGGGCATTCCGGGCTGCCAGCCCGGAGTCTGACCATATCCGTAAAGGTCTATTGCGGTAATTTCAAATCTGTGCTGCATCTGTTC
>CAZMWI010000131.1:0-2399 GCA_964569945.1 uncultured Ignavibacteriaceae bacterium | reverse complement strand
CGGCGAAATGCTGCCATTGTCTGGATGAACCTGCGCTGCAGTGCAGACATATTACCCGAGGCCCGTTTCCTCGAGATATAAAATGAGGCGTGGGATTATGTAATGTTCTATTCAACATGTTATTTATCCTTATCAAAAATCCGCCGCAATTCGGAATGAACCGCGGCGGATAGACCGATAATCAATTATTTGCGGACAGCGGTTACCGAGACAGGGACACCGTTGGTAACGGAGTCATAAACCGGGGAATAGGTCCGACCCAGCTGACACAACTCTTCAAGTTCTTCATCGGAGACGTCGGCTTTGATACGGAATTGCATTTTGATGCTTTCGTATCCGCGACGGACATCGTCATTTACTCCAAGAAATCCCTGAAGATCTATGTTCCCGCTGACGGTCGATTCGAGTTCCTCGATGACAATACCGCGGGCGGCGGCATGGTACACTATACCGGTTGTAACGCACGCGGTGAGCGCCTTGAGCAGGTACTCGACCGGGTTTGGTCCCCGATCCTGACCGAGCAAAACCGGGGGTTCATCGGCATCGAGCACGAAAGGCTTCTCGCGCTCGATATCCTCGCACGTGCCGTAGAAATTGCAGATCGTCGAACGATTCAGGCCTCCGCCTTTCCATTCGTTGTCGAGGCTGAATTTAAATCTGGCGATTACCGGGGATTCTTTTACGGCCGCGATTGTCTCAAAAAGTTTGTCGACGTTTACGCCGTTTACGGTTCCGGTTTGTTTGGTTTTGATTTCCATTTTTAACCTCCAGGTTAGTTTTAAATTGTGGACTTATTATGTCCATTATGTGTTGTGATCCGGATTAAAGCAGGAAACGTGCCAAAAAGCATCGTGGCCGTGTAAGATATTGTATGTCAATATATTAAGAGAGCGAGAGAGTGGCGTTAAGTTTTTCTGAATTTCGTAAATTACGAAATATGGCAAATCCTTTTGTTAATTTTCGCAATTAGCTGAAATATTAGGTTTTTTGATTCAGGAAGGATTTAGCGGACTATATTGAGGGCCTTTATACGCGATGCAAGAGTGGATGGATTTATCTCGAGCAGTTTGGCTGCTCCGTCATTTCCGGAAACCTTCCAACCTGTTTGATTCAGAGCGCGAATAATATTTTCTCGTTCTATGTCCTGGAGTTGTTTTAATGTGTAAATCGTATCGCGGGAATCGCCGTTATGGCCATTTCCGGATTGGGGATTTATGTAGTCTTCATTAAGAATATTATTCGGGATATTCAGCAGTCCATTTTGCGACGTGATTACCGCGCGTTCTATTATGTTTTGTAGTTCGCGGACGTTACCGGGCCAGCTGTAGGCCAATAATGCTTTCTGGCACGATGTAGTCAGTGGTTTGATTCTCTGTCCCATTCTGCGGGCAAACGTTTCGATGAACGCTTCCGCAAGTAATAATACGTCGTGGCCCCGGTCTCGCAAAGGTGGAACAACAATAGGAAAAACATTCAGCCTGTAATACAAATCGTTGCGGAATTTACCGTCATCAACCTGTTGACGCAATTGACGGTTGGTGGCGGCAATGACTCGTACGTCGACTTTACGAGTTCGAGAACTTCCTACGGGCTCAAATTCTCCCTCCTGCAGTACCCTTAAAAGTTTCGCCTGGAGGTCCAGCGGAATTTCACCGACTTCATCCAAAAAAATGGTCCCGCCATCGGCCAGTTCAAAACGTCCTTCGCGCTTTTGTGTGGCGCCGGTAAATGATCCCTTTTCATGTCCGAAAAACTCACTTTCGATCAAAGACGCGGGAACGGCGGCGCAATTAACCTTGATCAGAGGGGCAGCGGACCTATGGCTGGCATCGTGGATGGCTTGCGCTATCAGCTCTTTACCGGTTCCGGTTTCTCCCTGGATCAATACTGTGGAATCGGTCGGTGCGACCTGGTTGATTTCTCCCGTAAGTTTTTGCATCGGTGGTGAATTTCCGATGATATTATCCATATGTCGGGCTTCTTTAAGCTCTGATCTAAGATAAGCGGCCTGCTCTTTTAAGGAATGAATTTCCCGTTCCGCTTCAAATTGATCATTGACATTTCTCAAAATCAGGGAATAAAATGGCTCCCCGTCCATTTCAAAGCGCGATAAGCTTGCCTCGGCGGGAAACACCAACTTGTTTCCACAGCGCGCTTTCAGCCCGCCCGGGATCCATAAATACTGACGACCTTTGGGCCGCGATCCCAGCGATTCGATCAAGCTGTTCAATTTTTCGGTGCTGTCGGCTCCAAGGAAACTGCCGATTTTGCGCCCTATCATATTTATTTCATGGCATTGGAAGACTTTTTCCGCCGAAGGATTGACGCGGGTTATTGTCATTGCCTTATCCAGCTCGAATATCGCATCCATTGCACTATTTATAAGCCTGCGCAGTTTT
>CAZMWI010000130.1:0-9032 GCA_964569945.1 uncultured Ignavibacteriaceae bacterium | reverse complement strand
TCGTTCTGAAAATTTCCGGGCTGTTGATTTTTCTTTATCTTTTTATTCTTTCAATTTCGCTTCTGGGCGATTCCTTCAAGCTGTTCGGAAAGGACTTCGCCAAGACGCTGTTGGCGACGACGTCCAATCCGCTGGTCGGGCTGTTTATCGGGATGCTGGCGACGTCGGTCATTCAATCTTCCTCGACCACAACCACCATTGTCGTTGGCATGGTGGCCGGAGGTGTTCTTTCGCTCGAAGGAGCGATACCGATTGTCATGGGGGCCAATATCGGGACGACCATTACCAATACACTGGTATCATTGTCGCATATCACTAACACCGGAGAGTTCAAGCGGGCCTTTGCAGGAGCGATCGTGCACGACGTTTTCAACGTCCTGACGGTAATCGTGCTTTTACCGCTTCAGATAAGTACCGACTTTTTGGGCAAATCTTCACTTTTTCTCGGCGATTTTCTGGAAAGTGCGGGCGGCTTAAAATTCGGCTCGCCCTTAAAAATGATTACCAAGCCGGTTGTCACGCTTGTCATAGAACTGGTTAACAAAAGCCCCTGGATTTCGGCGCTAATTGCCATCGCCTTCTTGTTCATAGCTTTGAGATATATGGTCAAGATTATGAAATCTCTAGTACTGGCCCGGGTCGAAGGCTTTTTCCAGAGATATGTTTTCAAGACGACCTTCCGGGCTCTTATGCTCGGCCTAATTCTGACCGCTATTGTGCAATCTTCGTCGATTACAACCTCACTTCTGGTGCCACTGCTCGGGGCGGGAGTATTATCGCTTTACAGGGCCTACCCCTTCACTTTGGGTGCAAACGTGGGGACAACCGTCACGGCTATATTGGCGGCTTTGGTTACCGGTCAGGCTATAGCCCTGTCAGTAGCGCTGGCTCATTTGCTGTTTAATATTTGCGGAATTGCGATATTTCTGCCGCTAAGGCGTATACCTATTAGTATCGCCAATTGGCTATCGAATTCTATAGATAAATCCAGGTTGATTCCGGTCGGCCTGATTGTATTGTTTTTCTTTATTCTGCCGTTAATTTTGATATATTCATTGAGGTAGTAAAATATGCTTGAAGAACTCCTGAAAATGTTCCGTAAGGAAAGCCTCCTCGACCAGTCCTACGAGACGACGGTTACTATGCTGGAAACCGACGAGGAGATGTTTCTGGCCAGCGTCAATTCCCTGCGCCATCTTGACAGCGCCAAACTGCCGTTCGATATCTACGAAAAAGACAAAATGATCAACAAGTTCGAACGTGAGGTGCGCCGCAATGTCCTGACCCATCTGACCATTTCGGAAGCGAAGAACGTCGGAATCGGACTGGTTTTGATTTCAATCGTAATCGACGTGGAACGAATCGGCGATTATACCAAAAACATCGCTGAACTGGCCGTGGCCCACCCCTCCCGTCTGGAAGGCGGCGATCTCGAAGATACTCTGGTCGAGGTTGAAGACCGGGTTAAAATTCGTTTCCGGGACCTGGTAAAAAGTTTGCTCGATAAAGATGTCGAACTGGCCCGGAGGATTATGTCTGAACACCGCGACGTTTCCGGCAAATGTGATCTGGCGCTGAATGAAATCCTGCTTGGAAAAGACGAAAGCCTCTCCGCACCCGAGGCCGTCGCCCTGGCCCTATATTTCCGCTACTTGAAACGTATCGCCTCACACCTGACCAATATCGCCAGTGCCGTGATAAATCCTTTTCCGCGAATCGGCTTTCGTGAGAAACCCAAAGGTGATAATAAACCATCCTGACGGAAAAGGCATCTCCTGAAATACAGGTCGGGTTCCGAGTTGAGCAATAGCAAACAAGCGGCCCGACCATTTTTTATTGGAAGACATACTTCTCACACCGTCAATAGCAAACGATGTTTGTTGACAAAATGGCTCAACGGCAGTATTCTGGCGTCTGATGGAAACGATTACCCATATTCTCTCCCATAAAATTTTCCTGTGGACCAGCTTTAACCTGCTTGTACTGGTTCTTCTCGGACTCGACCTCGGTATTTTCCATCGTAAAGACCACAAGATATCGATGAAGGAAAGCCTGATCTGGTCGGTGATTTGGGTAATCGTGGCGCTGTTGTTCAACGTTTTCGTCTATTTCTGGAAGGGCGGCACAACGGCGCTGGAATTTTTCACCGGCTATTTTATCGAGAGATCGCTTTCTATCGACAACCTGTTTGTCTTCCTGATGATATTCTCATATTTCAAGGTCTCGGAACGCTATCAATACCGGGTCTTGTTCTGGGGTATTCTCGGTGCTTTAATTTTCCGCGGCCTGTTTATCGCCACCGGGACATTCCTTGTCGCAAAATTCAGCTGGATCTTATACATATTCGGGGCTTTTCTCATATATGCCGGATTGAAAATGGCCTTCGCCGGCGAAAAGGAGATCGAGCCTGAAAAAAATCCGGTGTTACGGTTTGTCCGGAAGATTGTCCCGGTTACCAAGGACTATCACGAGGGTCATTTTTTCATTCTGAAGGACGGCGCCAAATTCGCTACGCCGCTTTTTATTGTCCTTATCGTAGTTGAGACGACCGACATAGTCTTTGCACTCGATTCCATCCCGGCTATTTTTGCCATAACCCTTGACCCATTCATAGTTTATTCTTCGAACGTCTTCGCTATTCTGGGTCTCAGGGCCCTGTATTTCGCCCTGGCGGCTCTTATGCATATGTTTTATTATCTGAAATACGGCCTCGGGGCGATTCTATCATTTGTCGGACTGAAAATGCTGGTGGCGAAATTCGTCCACATTCCGATCTGGATAGCGCTCACGGTAATTTCAGCCATGCTTGTCATTTCAGTGGTCGCGTCGCTTGTATGGCCGAAAAAAAAGCAAGAAACAACCAAATAACATCTTTTCCACATATACCATATATATAATGTGGAAATATTATTGGGATTGTCAATAAAATGGCCGAAATATGGCCTTGCATAAAATGTGGATAACTCGGAAAGTGCTTGAAATTCGGCTTATCCCCGAATGATCATGTTGACAATATCTTTGCGGAGCAGAATCCCGACCAACCGCGAGCCCTCGGTCACAAAAACACGCCGCAAGTCCTTGAAAATCATCATCGCCGCCACTTCGACCAGCGTCGTATTGAGGGTGGCAATCTCATGATCCTGTGTATACAGCTGATTGACCTTGATTTTGTCCTCTTGCTTAAGAAGCTCCTCGAACGGCTCAGTTTCCATTGAGTAGTTGAGGTTAGAAATAAGCGTCTTATAATCCGGCAGGGCCGCCCGGATCAGGTCTTTATCCGTTATCTGTCCCACAAGATTGCCGTCATCGTCCACGACAGCCAGCGCTGACAGTCGATTTTTAAACATAAGGTTGGCAACTCGCTTGAGGGAGTCATCGGGTGTTACGGTCGCCACCCCGCGACGCATTATATCCTTAACCGTAAGCTGTTTCTCAACCGCGACACCGCTTTGCCAGATAATGTCTATTATGTCCGCCCGGTTTTCGGCGGCGATAATTTTCTCGCGGTTGCCCTCGATTCGCGCGAAGGCGGCGAAAGCTGACAGCGTCTGAAGATATAATTTCGATATCTGGGTCGGGGTCAAAAGCAGGATAATGACTTTTAGAGGGACATTATCGGGGGTCTTGTCCTTCAGGCCGGCCTTGGAGATTCCCAGAAGGACCACCATATCGTCGACTTCATCGGTTCGGGCATGCGGGAAGGCGAAACCCCGGCCGTACGACGTATTTTCGATCTCCTCCCTTTCGAGAATCATGGCCCGGACGCGATCGATAGAGATTCCGGGCTTGGCCTGTCGCAAAAGGTTGAGCAGTTCGTCGATGGCTTCTTCCTTGGTCGTTGCCTTAAGTTCATCGACAATAAATTCTTCTTTGAGCATATTTGCCAGTCGCATAAGGCCCGTCAGTCCTCCTTCTCATAAGATATCGGAATTTCTACCGCCTTCAACGAGTCCGGGGTTACGATGCCGCCCGAAACAATCATCTTGATTCCTTCTTCAATGGTCAGGTCCAGGCGATGAACTTCGTCTTCCGGAACAAAAATCACGATACCCGATACCGGGGTCGGGGTCGATGGCACAAAAACGCCAACCAGGTTCTTTTGGCTGACCGCATCGATTTTTATCCGGGCGGTGGCGAATCCCAGCGCGTACGAACCGACCCGGGGATATTCAATCATCACGACCTCTTTAAAACTCTTTATATTCGGTATTGTGATCGCTTCGATCAACTGTTTGGCCGCGAGATAGAAAATACGAATTATCGGGGTCCGCGTCAAAATATTATCGCCGAAACGATAAATTCTTGCCCCAAGAAAATTCCGTGTGAAAAAACCGGTCAGAAGGATAAGCAGAATTGTCGTTATAATCCCCAATCCAGGAATATGATACCCGAAAACCCGCTCGACGACCGGAGAGAGGATACCGTCGAACGATTCAAATAAAAATCTCAGGACGACATAGGTCAGAATCAGAGGGACAACGACCAAAACGCCCGAAACGAATTGGCGGCGAACGACATCTTTGACTATTTGCAGCAAGGACATATTATAATAATCCCCGTACGAATAATCGGCCAAATCTATAATTTATACACACCGAAAATCGTCTCAGAGTGCGGTCCGCTGATTGTGATGATAAATCAGAAGGCAAAAGCCGCGGCCGAATCGAGGGCAAACCTAATAATAGGCTCCGGATAGATGCCGAATAAAATGACGCCGATCACGCCGATTGCCAGCACCAGTCGCGCGGTGAAAGACAGTTTCAGATCGAAAATTGATTTGCTGGGTGCGAAATACATCACTTTAACCACATTGGCGTAATAATACAGCGACACGACCGCCATCAACAGACCAAGAATTACCAGCCAGGTATATCCGGCCTGAATACCCGCTGCGAACACAAGATACTTGGCCGCGAATCCGCCCATCGGCGGAATTCCCGCCAGCGACAGCATGAAAATCGACAAGCAGGCGGCAAAAGCCGGCGATGCCTGCGATAGCCCGGCATAGCTGGTGATCTTGTCCGAGCCGGAGCGATCCTCGAAAAACGTCGCCGCCGCGAAGGCCCCCATGTTGGCAAACAGGTAGACGAACATATAATAGCCGATCGACGCAATACCCATCGCGCTGGCCGAAACCATGCCGACCATAATGTATCCGACCTGAGCAATCGATGAAAAAGCCAGCATGCGTTTGATATTATCCTGCCGAATCGCCGCCAGATTACCCCAGACCATAGCCGCCGCGGCCAATACAGCGATAATCGTACCCCAGTCGAGCGGACGCATCACCGAATCTGAAAACGCAATCAGACCATTGACAAAAATCCTAGCGAAAGCAATCAAACCGGCCGCCTTGGAGCCGACCGATAAAAATCCGGTCACCGGCGTGGGAGAGCCCTGATAAACATCCGGCGCCCACATGTGAAACGGAACCAGCGCCAGCTTGAAACCGATACCCGCGATAACCATCATCAGCGCCAAAATCAATCCCGGGCCGATCTTGCCGTAGCTTAAAAACAGCAGCGAGAGATTTATTTTCATCTGGACAATATCGGTCGTTCCACTCAGGCCGTATAAAAGCGATAAACCGTAAAGCAGTATTGCCGACGAAAAAGCCCCAACGATGAAATATTTCATTCCTGCTTCAACCGACAGACGGTCATCTTTGTAAAATGCGGCCAGCACAAACAGCGGGATAGTCGTCAGTTCCAGCCCGACATAGAGCGAAATCAGTTCACTCGATGACGCCAGAAACATCATGCCGACGGTCGAATACAAAATCAGTCCGAGGAATTCACCGCGATGATTTTTAATCTTATCGGTCAGAATACCGAACGATGACCCAATCGCCATGAATGCCGCCCCGAGGAAAATCACCTTAAACAGGACCGACAGGGAGTCGGACGTGTACATATTATTAAAAGTGATGCCGCCCCACGTGACGCAAAGCAGGACGCCCGTTGCCAGCAAGCCGAACATGGCCGTCCACGCCAATGATTTGGTTTGTTTACGGCCGGTCCCGAGGTCGAGAATTATTACCAGCGTCGCCCATATAAACAGAAACAACTCGGGCGTGATTAGTTTTAAATTGTATGCTGGCATATTCATGTAATTAACGCGCCATCAGGTTTACGAGGTTTTCCAGCGTCGCCCGCAGCATATTCGAAAGAGGTGCGGGATAAACGCCTATTATTATGGTTAATATGCCCAGCGGGGCAACCGTGATAATCTCGCGGAAACCGATCTCAGTCAGTCCGCCCCATTTGGCCAGGTTGAATTCACCGAGAAACATGCGTTGCACCATACGCAGCATATACGCGGCGGTCAGGACGACACCAAGCACGGCCAGCGCGGTGATAACCATAAATCCGGGCTGGCTGAACGATCCGATAAATACCATGAACTCGGAAACAAAGCCCGACATCCCCGGCAAACCGAGCGAGGCCATCGAGAAGAGCACCATCAGTCCGGTGTAAACCGGAAGTTTCACACCCAGACCGCCGAAGGCGGCGATTTCACGGGTGTGAGCCCGGTCATAAAGGACGCCGACCAAAAGGAACAACGCGCCCGTGATCAAACCGTGACTGATCATCTGGAACATGCACCCCGTCAGGGCCGTCACCGAACTGAACGCTCCCAGCGCCAGCATACAGTAACCCATATGCGATACCGAGGAATACGCCACCAGCTTCTTGAGGTCTTTCTGGGCCATCGAAACCAGTGCGCCATATATTATGGCGATCAATCCCAAAATTGCTATCGGTATCGAAAAGTAGCGTGTCGCCTCGGGAAACATCGGCCACGAAATCCGCAGCATACCGTATGTTCCCATCTTAAGGAGCACACCGGCAAGGATGACCGAGACGGCCGTGGGTGCCTCGACGTGGGCGTCAGGCAACCATGTATGGAACGGCCAGACCGGGACTTTGATCGCAAACGCTATGAAGAAGAACACGAAGCACATAATCTGCAGCGAATGACTGAAAGCCGGGGCCGTTTGAATCAAAGTTAACATATTAAGCGTGTGCGGCTCGCTGGTGAAATACAGAACCAAAATCGACACCAGCATGAATATCGAGCCGAACAGCGTATACAGGAAGAACTTGATCGCGGCGTATTCTTTTCGCGGACCGCCCCAGATGCCGATCAGGAAATACATCGGGACCAGCATGACTTCCCAGAAAACGTAGAAGAGGAAGAAATCAAGGGCACAGAAGACACCCATCATGCCTGCAATTAAAAGAAGAAAGAATGCAAAATATTCTTTAACCCGCTTAACTATATTAAAAGAAGCTAATATCGAAAGAAAGCCCAAAAGCCCGGTCAGAAACAGCATCGGCACCGAAATACCGTCAACGCCGAGAAAGTACTGGGCGTTCAGAACCGGAATCCACGCGAACGGTCCCTCGACATAAACCATCGCCGCCGAGGACGAATGTAAGACGAAATAATCGTACGTCAGCCAGGCGGAGATAACGAACGGGACGAAAGAGAACAACGCCGATGTCCATCGGATCAGTCCGAAGTTTTCCTTGGGGAGAAACATAACCACAAGAAACCCGATCAGCGGTATAAAGATCAGTGAACTCAGAACATATTCATACATAAGCGTATATTATCCTCCTACCCTTCTATATTCGGTTCCGTTTTGAGCCGTTCGGCCCGGGAGACTTTTATAAGCAGACGCACCAGCGCCAGAATAAGGACGCCAGCCAGGAAATAATAAAATCCGTCCGGTGTCACCCTGTATATCACAAATCCCACCGCCGAGCCGAGCATGACCAGAGTATAAAACTGAACCGAACCGCTCTGGATGAATTTCAAAGCCCACGACCCGGCCTGGCATATATAACCGAGACCATTGACGATACCGTCGATGATGTACTTATCAAACCACATTTTCAAATCGGACCACTTGACAGTCAGCCAGCCGGAGCCGTTGACCAGTCCGTCGATGAGATTGGCGTCGAACCACCACATTACTTTGGTGAATCCTAGAAGCGGGTTGATAATAATCGCGGCGTAAATTTCGTCGAAGTACCATTTATTGAAAGAAATTTTATACAATAATTTGAACCGTTCGGCGAGCGCATCGGCCGAGATCGCCTTCTTGTAGTAAATCATGTACGCCAGCCAGATGCCGGACACGGCCACGATGGTCGAGACGATCATCATGATGTAATTGGGATGGTGCACGTGGTGCTCGCCGTGATACACGAACGATGAAAATCCGTGCGACAGCCAGGGTAATCCCACCCAACCCGCGAAGATGGACAAGAACGCCAGAACCATAAGCGGAATGGTCATACTTCTGGGAGATTCGTGGGCGTGTTCGAAACGGTGCTGATCGCGCGGTTCGCCGGTGAAAGTTAAAAAGCAGAGGCGGAACATATAGAACGCGGTCATGAACGCAATCACGAGCGTCACCACCATGAATATCGGATGCCCAATGGTCGATGCGACAATTTCATCTTTGGACCAAAAGCCTGAAAACGGGAAAATACCAGAAATAGACAGCGATGCGATGAAAAACGTCACTGTCGTAATCTTCATCTTCTTCGACAGGCCGCCCATGTCGTTGATGTCGTTAGTATGCACCGCATGGATTACCGAGCCGGCGCCAAGGAACAGCAATGCTTTGAAGAAGGCGTGGGTCATCAGGTGGAACGTCCCGGCGTAATAACCGACCGAATGCGTCATCGGGTCGCGCGCCAGATCGACACCGTACAATCCCAGCGCCATGATCATGTACCCCAGCTGGCTGCAGGTCGAGTAGGCCAGGACCCGTTTGATATCATTCTGGGTCAGCGCAATCGTCGCCGCCATAAATGACGTTATCGCGCCGATCACGGCGATAACCATCGCGGCCGAAGCTGATCCAGCGAACAGCGTCATACCGCGTGCCACGAGATAAACCCCGGCGGCCACCATGGTCGCGGCGTGGATCAAAGCCGAGACGGGAGTCGGGCCTTCCATGGCGTCGGGCAACCAGACGTGCAGCGGGAACTGGGCCGATTTACCGACCGCCCCGC
>CAZMWI010000129.1:0-9082 GCA_964569945.1 uncultured Ignavibacteriaceae bacterium | reverse complement strand
ATTGTCTTCGCGAGATGCTCGATCCTGCAGACCGGCGTTATTTGTATCCGTTTATCAACTGCACCAATTGCGGTCCGCGCTTTTCTATAATAAAGGCGCTGCCGTACGACCGCGCCAATACGACCATGTCACAATTCACCATGTGCGAAAAATGCGCCGCCGAATATCACGATCCGTCCGACCGGCGTTTCCATGCCCAACCCAATGCCTGCACCGATTGCGGACCACAGGTGCAGTTGTGGGATAATCAGGGACGGATAATGGAAAAGTATAACAGTGCCCTGTTAAAAGCGGCGGAAGCGCTGCACGAGGGCAGGATTCTCGCGGTTATGGGACTGGGCGGGTTTCATCTGATGGCCGACGCCGGCAACAAAGACGCCGTGCTCGAACTGCGCAAAAGAAAGCAGCGCGAGGAAAAACCGCTGGCGGTAATGTTTCCGGATTTGGAATCAATTAGATCGGCCTGCAAAGTTTCAGGCGTGGAAACAAACTTATTGCAATCGACGGCTTCACCGATTGTACTATTGGAAAGGCTTGAAACACCGGGTGGCTATTATATCGCCGAAGCGGTCGCACCGGGGAATCCGTACCTCGGCGCCATGCTGCCGTACACTCCGCTGCATCATCTGCTTATGAGATTGGTGCATCGTCCGGTGGTCGCGACCAGCGGCAATATAAGCGATGAACCGATTTGCATCGACGAACGCGAAGCCCTTGAGCGTCTCGGGCAGATTGCCGACCTGTTTCTTGTGCACGACCGGCCGATTGCGAGGCATGTCGATGATTCGGTCGTGCGCCTAATGGCCGGACGTGGGATGGTTGTCCGCCGCGCCCGGGGCTACGCTCCGCGACCGATTAAAATCGAATCCGGCCGCGACGGTGTGCTGGCGGTCGGGGGACATATGAAAAACGCCGTGGCGGTGACAATCGGCGACAACGCCTTTGTCAGCCAGCATATCGGTGACCTCGATACCGAAGGCGCAGTCGGAGCGTTTGAAGAGGCGATCGGACAATTGCTTGGATTGTACGACAAAGAACCGCAGATTATAGCCTGTGATTTGCATCCCAATTATTATTCAACCCAATACGCCCAAGAGAAAAAGACCAGAATGGTCTCGGTGCAGCATCATTTAGCGCATGTATTATCGTGTATGGCAGAGAATCATTTGGAGGGTCAGGTCCTGGGCGTCGCATGGGATGGCACCGGCTACGGCAACGATGGTACGGTCTGGGGCGGGGAGTTTCTGGCGGTTTCAGGTGGGTCGTTTGTGAGAGCGGCATCGCTGCGGACTTTCCCTCTCCCCGGCGGTGACAGCGCCGCCAAAGAGCCGCGAAGATCGGCGCTTGGTCTACTATATGAATTGTCCGCGGGAAATCTCGGGGTTTACAAAGAGACGGCCACATATAAGGCATTTAATACCGATGAACTGGAATTGCTATCTAATGCCCTCAGGAAAAATATCAACACGGTGGCAACGTCGAGCGCCGGGCGCCTGTTCGACGCGGTGGCCTCGCTGATCGACTCGCGACAGATTATGTCGTTCGAGGGCCAGGCCGCTATGGAGCTTGAATTTCTGGCGCATAGAGCTAACACAACGGAAGCTTATGAGATGAGTTATGATGACCGAAGCCGTGATCATATCGTCCTCGATTGGGAGCCGCTAATTCTCGGCATTCTAAATGATATCGATTCAAATATTTCCAAAGAAATAATCGCCGCCAAATTTCATAACACTTTGGCCGAAGGTATCTCCACGGTTGCCGGTACGATCAGGGTCGACAAAGTCGTCCTGACCGGGGGGTGTTTTCAAAATAAATATTTGACGGAATTGACCATTGACAAACTTCGCCAAAACGGTTTTGATGTTTTCTGGCACAGACATATCCCGCCTAACGACGGCGGCGTTTGCCTCGGGCAAGCGGTCGCGGCGGGGATGAAAGCGAAAGAGTAAAAGCATGTGTATTGCGGTTCCGGGACAAATAAAATCCATTAAAGGTGCAAACCCGATAGAACTTCGCGGGACGGTCGATTTCGGCGGAGTCGAAAGAGATATCATGTTGTCGTTCGTGCCGGAATCCAGGATCGGCGATTGGGTGCTGGTGCACGCCGGGTTCGCTATTACTATAATAGACGAAGACAGCGCGCGGCAGACTCTCAGGGAGTTCGATCAAATACTGGATGAATCCGAACCCGACGGAGACGCGGGATGAAATTTATCGACGAGTACCGCGACGCCAATGCCGTCAAGAGACTGGCCGATAAGATGGCTTCGGTCGTGACACGCGACTGGACGCTGATGGAGATCTGCGGCGGACAGACGCACGCCATAGTGCGGTTCGGCATCGATGAACTCCTGCCCGATAAAGTGACGCTGGTGCACGGTCCCGGCTGCCCGGTGTGTGTGACGGCGGCGTTGACAATCGACACCGCCCTGGATTTGGCCGCGCGGCCCGACGTCATTTTCTGTTCGTTTGGGGATATGCTTCGCGTGCCGGGTTCGGGAAAAGACCTGCTGACGGTCCGGGCCCAGGGCGGCGACGTGCGGACGGTTTATTCGCCGGTAGACGCGCTTGCAATCGCGAAAGATAATCCCGATAAAAAAGTTGTTTTCTTTGCTATAGGATTCGAAACGACCGCCCCGACGACGGCTATGGCGGTGTACCGGGCCGCCCAAGAGCACGTTGCCAATTTTTCGCTGCTGGTTTCTCACGTACTTGTAATTCCCGCAATGGAATCGATTTTATCGTCGCCCGAGGCATCAATCGATGGTTTCCTCGCCGCCGGGCACGTATGCACTGTTACCGGTTATTATGCTTATCATGCCGTCGCACAGAAATACAATACACCTATAGTCGTCACTGGATTCGAGCCGCTGGATTTGATGCGGGGCATTTATGCGTGCGTAAGTCAGCTCGAAGCGGGCAAGAGTGAAGTTGATAACCAGTATTCGCGGGCGGTTAAGCCGGAGGGCAATCTGCCGGCCTTGAAAATGATAGACGGCGTATTTGAAATATGCGACCGCGAATGGCGCGGATTGGGGACAATCCCGGCCAGCGGTCTAAAACTCAAACAGGAATATGCCCATCATGATGCCGAGCTGATATTCGATTTGAAGCCATCGGTGCCCGAAGAATCCACCGTCTGTATCAGCGGGCGAATCCTACAGGGTGCGGCCAAACCGCCGCAATGCCCGGCTTTCGGAACTGCGTGCACGCCCGAACACCCGCTTGGCGCAACTATGGTATCGTCGGAAGGCGCCTGTGCGGCATATTTTAAGTACCGACTGTTGAGCAAGAGATGAAAGTGCAGATATTGCAATGAATCGGGATAAAACATTCGGGCCGGTTTGCCCGATTCCGATTTCCGATTACCCGGTTGTACTGTTGGCGCACGGTGGCGGCGGGACGCTGACCGGTCAGCTAATGGACAAACTGTTTATGGCGGCTTTCGATTCACCGCAGCTTAGAAATAAAACCGATTCCGCCCTGCTGACGGTCAATACCGACAAACTGGCTTTCACCACCGACAGCTTCGTGGTATCGCCGCTCTTCTTTCCCGGCGGGAATATCGGATCGCTGGCGGTGCACGGTACGATCAACGATCTGGCCACGGCGGGAGCGAAGCCGCTGTATTTAAGCGCCGGATTCATTATCGAAGAAGGTTTGTCTATGACGACGCTGTGGGATATTGTCGTATCTATGGCTGAAACCGCTCGCGCCGCGGGGGTTTCAATCGTTACCGGGGATACGAAAGTGGTCGAGCGCGGCAAATGCGACAGGGTTTATATAAATACCAGCGGTGTTGGGATAATCGAGCATAACTTGAGTATCGGGCCGTCGCAGATCTGTCCCGGCGACAATATAATTGTTAACGGTGATATCGGTCGTCACGGTATGGCGATCATGGCGGCCAGAGAAAGCCTCGGATTTAAGAGTAAGATCGAAAGCGACGCGGCCTCACTTACAGGAATAGTGCAAACTTTAATCGACGCCGGTATCGAAATTCACTGCCTGCGGGATCTAACGCGCGGCGGGCTGGCCAGCGCCGCCAACGAACTGGCTGCGGCATCCGATACAACCATTGAGCTCGATGAATCCAAAATCCCGGTCGATAGCGCTGTCGCAGGATTTTGCGAGGTGCTCGGAATCGACGTCTATCATTCAGCTTGCGAAGGCAGGATGATGATTATCGTGCCCGAAAAAGAGACCAACCGCTGTCTGGAAATCCTGAAAAAGAATGAACTCGGACATGAAAGCGCCGTAATCGGCCGCGTGACGGATTCGAAGTCGACCCCGGTGGTTATGGTCAGCGCGGTCGGGACGCGGCGGGTTTTATCGATGTTGTCCGGAGAACAGCTCCCGCGTATTTGCTGAATTCATCCCCGCTTTACTTCATTTGTTCTTTGACATTGAAATAAACATTTTCATATCATTTATTGTTGTTATCATAAACGCTACAGACAGGAATTATTTATGACCAAACTTGAACAACTATATCGCGACATATTGATAGAAATCGGCGAAGACCCCGACCGTGAGGGATTGAGAGATACTCCCCGACGGGCCGCCAAAGCTCTGCAGTTTGTCACCAAAGGCTACAAAGAGGACATAGACAAGCTTGTCAACAACGCCGTTTTCGAATCGAGCGCCAAGCAGCTGGTTATTGTCAAAAACATCGAGCTTTATTCGATGTGTGAACATCATCTGTTGCCATTTATCGGTAAGGCGCACGTCGGGTATATTCCGAACGGAAAAGTACTGGGACTATCAAAGGTCGCGCGTCTGGTCGATGCCTTCGGGCGGCGGCTGCAAATCCAGGAAGAACTTACCCGCCAGATCGCGGAAACGGTGCAAAAGTACACCGACGCCATCGGGGTCGGGGTCGTGATCGAGGCCCAGCATTTGTGCATGATGATGCGCGGGGTGGAAAAGCAGAATTCGATTATGACGACGTCGTGCGTTCTGGGTGAGCTGCACGATGACCCCGAAACACGGGCGGAGTTCTTGAAACTCGTTTACGGTTAGTTATGAGCTATCTGACTATAAGCAAAAGATTCGAATTGTCGCTGTCCTACCGCTACCGCAACGGTGCCCTGAACGGCGCCGCCAATCGTGAACTATTCGGCGATAAGTACGGCACATCGCACGGTTACGGTGGCAGCTGGACGGCGTATTTCATTTTCGACGGTCCGGTCGATCCCGAGACGGGCATGATGCTCAATATATCGATGGTCAAAGAACGAGTCGGACGTCTTCTGGCGCAGCGCTATGATCATAAATACTTGAATCAAAATACACCGCCCTTCGACAGTGTCGTCCCGACCCCGGAAAACGTGGCGCTGCAGATGGTCTCCGATGCCTCCGGGCTTTTTAAGGATATCCCTGAGCGGCGCTTGGCGGCCTGTCACCTGGCCTGTTCACCCTACGATGGCGCCACGGCCTACGCCGACGGGCGCGTCGAGCGACATTATTGGCTGGAGTTCTCCGCGGCGCGCAGGACTTTTTCTCCTCATCTGACCGACGAGGAGAACCGTCAGCTGTTCGGGATCGCGTCGGCTGTATCCGGGCATGGGCATTATTATAGATTGCGGGTGACGCTGCACGGTTCGGTCGACGGTGAAAGCGGGATGATTTTCCCCGAGCGCGAAGCCGAGAGTTATCTCGATGAACTGAAAGACCTGCTGGATCACAAAAACCTCAATAAGGACGTACGGGAACTGGATGAAAAGCCGATGACGACCGAATGCCTGGCGCAATATTTCTTCGAACGTCTGAATCGCAATATGCCGGTCGCGCGCGTGCGGCTCCGGGAGAACCCCTACTTTTTCGCGGAATACCATGCCAATAAGAACTACATGCTGGGTTTGAAAGATTCATTTCAGGCGGCGCACCGCCTGCACTGTTCATCCATGAATGATGACAAAAACCGGAAAATATTCGGTAAGTGCAACAATCCCGCCGGGCACGGACACAGGTATATTATCGAAGCCACACTCAACGGCGACCTCGATGAAAAAACCGGGATACTTTTTCCTCTATCCGATTTTCAGGCGGCTCTCAAAGCAGCTGTCGAGGATTGGCACTACAAGCATCTCGATTTGGACACCGATGAATTCAAAGACTGCGTTTCGACGGGCGAAAATATCGTGTGCAAGCTCCGCCCCAAAATAGAAAATGGGCTGGGGCGGGACCTATCGCGGCTGCGTCTTTGGGAGACGCCCAACAATCGCTTTACCATTCGCAAAAACGGACCGGAGACCAAATGAGTCGATCCAATAAACAAAAAATACTTGTAACCGGTGCCAGCGGTGGAATCGGGCGGGCGGTGGCCGAGGCGTTGGCCGGTCCGGATGCGGAACTGGTTTTGCACGGCCGCAAACAATCCATGCTTGATGAACTGGCCGAGAAAATAAAATCACACGGCGGACAGAGCAGGATTGCAGTAGCGGATTTAAGTACAGTTGATGGCATTTCTTCGTTAATAGAGGGAATTGGCCCCGGTCGAATCGATATCATCATTCACGCCGCCGGAGTGGCATTTGTAGATGACATTGAAATGATAAAACCCGAAGAGTGGCAAAAGTCTCTTGATATAAATGTCACCGCGCCTTTTCTGATTACTCAAAAGCTATTGCCCTCGATTCCTGAGGGCGGGTCAATTGTTTTTATACTGTCTGTTGCGGCTAAAACCACCTTTCCGTCGTGGGGGGCATATTGCACGAGCAAATTCGCTCTGGAAGGATTTTCTCAGGTTCTCAGAGAGGAGCTTCGACCCCGCAAGATACGCGTGATTAATCTCTATCCGGCGGCCACGGCGACCGAAATCTGGGACAGCATACCGGGAAACTGGTCAAAAGAAAATATGCTGAGTCCGGACAAAGTAGCGGATGCGATCAAGTACGCTCTGGCGCAGGATCCGTCGACGGCAGTCGAAAATATCAGTCTCGGAAATATTCACGGCAACCAATAGTTAAATTCTTAGCTGTTGATCTCGTCGATTTTCTTGGCGATGATGAAATCGTTTATCGAAAGACCACCGATAGCGTGAGTCCAAAGGGTGATTTTTACTTTATTCCACCCATGAAGAAATATGTCCGGGTGATGGCCCTCGCTTTCGGCTACGGCACCGACTTTGTTGACAAATTCCAGAGCCTGCGCGAAATCTTTGAATTTATAGAGCCGCTCGATCATTTTGTTGTCAACCACGTTCCAGTCCGGGACCTGATCGAGATAATTTTCGAATTGTGGAGGCGTCAGCGGTGCAACGCCGCCCTCGCACGGTTCGCATTTCTTTTGGGCTAAATCTTCCATAATACCGCCTTTCGTTTCCTTGTTCACGTTCTATTCAACGTCAGGGTTGCGCGGAGGGTTCCCGCGATGAAAAAGGCGTAATTTACGATTGATAGAGCATCAAGTACACGGCAATCCCGCTCAGCGAGACAAACATCCACACCGGCCAGAGGAAGCGGGTTATGCGTGTATGATTCACGAAATTGGCTTTGAAGGCGTACCACACGGCGGCTAAAATAAACGGCACAATAAGTCCCGCCAGTATCACATGAGGAATGAGAATCGCGAAGTACACCGGGCGGGTCCAGTCGTGGTACGGGTATGGAACCGATCCCACCTGATAGTGATATATCGAATATGAGACAAAAAACAGCGCCGACGAAACCAGCGCCGCCAGCATATATTTTTTATGCACGTCTGGCCGTTGTCTTTTGATATAAACAAAGCCCAGCGTCAATAGAACGGCGCTGATGAAATTCAAAGAAGCGTTAAGTGCGGGTAGGTCGGTGACGCTCATTTTGATTCGTCGAGAAGGCGCTTGATGTTATTTTTCAGCTTCGCGATGCTGGTGTCGTCGAGACCGTCGTAATATCCCCGAATCCGGCCTTCGGGGTCGATCAGCACGAACCGGGTCGAGTGTCCGCCGGGCAGTGAGGCTTTGTCGGCGGCGATTTTGAGACCCTGCTCGGAAAATTGCACCAGGCTGTCCATCGACGTGTGCAAAAAGACCCAGCGGTTATCGTTGACCCCCTGGCTTTCGGCATACTCTTTTAAAACCGAGGCGGAATCGTACTCGGGATCGACCGTAACCGAAACCAGCTGCACCCTGTCCGAACCCTGAAACAGCTTGTACAGATCAAGAAACTTGGTTGCCATCACGGGGCAGGGGCCCTGGCAACGGGTGAAAATAAAATCTATGATGGCCACCTTGCCTTTGAGGTCGACTGAGCCGAACGGTTGGCCATTCTGATCGATAAATTCAAACGCGGTCAGCCGACCCAGCATCGGGATTTCGTAGCGGGATTCGTCCGCTCTTGATATTACCCAGTAGGCCAGTGTCCCGAGAAGAATTAAAGCTATAATGACACCGATAAATATACCGGTTAACGATCTTCGTGAGTTCATCTTGAAACCTCCACGGGTTTGGTCGCCATATATAAAAGCAGAGTCAGCCCGGTTATGATCGCAGCCAGCCAGACGTGCAAAACCTGCACCACCGGCGGCAGACCGCCCGTATACAGGGCGATGCCGAAAATAGTCTGAACGAAGACAAGGATCATCAGGGCCCACGACGTTCTGTGGACGAGCGGCGACGGATTCGAGCTTGAGCCCAGCACGCGCGCCGCGATAAACCACCCGGCGGCGGCGATTATAATTCCAAGTATGCTGTGGACGTAGCCGTACATCCCGGCCTCATCCAGCCACGCTTCAGGAGAAAAGAGCGGGTATTTTTCGGCAGCCGTCTCGACCGCCGAGCGAATCTGAGTCCCGAGCACCACCTGAATCAGGACCGCCAGCCAGAGAATGCCTGCCCACAGGCGCATTTTGGGCGGATAAACGCCTTGTCCCGGCGGAGGTGGTGAAATCTTGTAGGCGTGGTATGTAACATATAATAGCAGACTGACAATTATAAAGGCGATGCCCATATGGGCCGAGACAATCAGCGGTTCCAGCGCCGATGACACCACTTGGCCGCCCTGCCAGCCCTGATAGGCGACGAGAATCGCGGCCAGAAGAGACAGGACTGCACCCAGAATTACATAAAATAATGTGGAACCAAACAGGAAATTAT
>CAZMWI010000128.1:2610-9111 GCA_964569945.1 uncultured Ignavibacteriaceae bacterium | reverse complement strand
ACTTTCCGGGCCTTCCTGATGTCCCTCTCTGGAATCGTCATGGTGAGGATCATGCCCTTTGGGTCGAACCATCATGCATCCCAGCACGAAAGCCGGTAATAATACTTCAATATGAATGGGGACGGTCTCATTATGTAATTTGCTTGTTTTATAAATTACCTCTGAGATTACAGTAATTATTCCGGCATAGCCCAAAACCCAGGGCCATGAAATCGGAATCTTGACCTTGTGCAAATATTTCCAGGCAATCCATAGAAGTCCGAACATAATAATCAGGATAACTCCCAACTGCCAGTGAAGCCCGACAATCAGCATTTTCAGGGGAATCATTAATAGAACCGTATCGAGGTCGTCGAAAATGGCCAGTATACGAATCTTTTTAAAGAACCATGTCCCCGAAAGACCGGCCGCAGCCAGCATTGAGAAGAGTACTCCCGCCGACGTGGGCGCCGCAAACCGGCCCGCCAGAAGAGCACTGGACCAGATGTCAAATGATCCCCAGCTCGACGGTTCATTGAACTCCAATACGAAATAGGTGGCACACAATATCCATGGAAATCCGGCGGAGGTCGCGGCCACAAGATAATCATAACCGTAGCTCTTTAATTTGGAACGATCGACTTCAAATTCATAACCGACATGAATCATGATGAAACCGAGCATTACCATTGTCAGGATTCGTATTATTTCCCGCGAGTATGCCGAGCTTCCGAGAATACTCTCGAGGTTTTGAGAAAAAAACAATCCCGCTATCAATAGAATTGAGAAGAGAAGAACTTTCTTCATTATGCCTTATCCATATATGTCAGACCCCGTGATTTTTTTATTCACTTCTTAGCAGGATTAAATGTATGCATTTTTTGTCCCGCTCGAAATTATAAATTAAGCAGGAAAAATAAACATGCTTGAGGTCATAAGCCATCGCAAAGTTCGCCGCAACCATATTACTTCTTGACACACAAAAACTTATGCGTAAATTATATTACAGTGGCTGAGCGGATGTGTAAGGTGTCATGCACCTCTTAAAAACCCGACTATCTAATCTTCGATCTGTTGACGTGTGGGGTGTCGAATTGTCTTTAGGATCTGACCGGGGCTTCTTTAATAAGTTAAGTGAAGGCGGGATAATAAGATAAATGAGTTCAAGGAGGTTTATGATGAAATTGCTAAGGCCGTTAAGATCTTCTCCCCGAGCCAAATTAAAGGCGGTTTTCATCCTTATTTTGGCTGTTATCACGCCTCTTACCGCAACCTCTGTCGGTATGACAAATGCCGATAAGCTAATCTGTTTAGCTGTCGCGTTCGACGCGCAACCACCCGAATTCGAGGTAATTCATACCGATTGCCAGTCGCTGGTTTTGAATAACGCCGGCCAGCTTGGCAAAGACATGGCCGGGAATGAATCAGGCCACAACATGAATTTCTATGATGATTGTGACACTACGAACAATGTCCCGGGCGCCGACGACAATGCCGCCACCTATTTGCGCGAGGCATCGCCGTTCATCTTGCGAGTGACCCCGACCAACGATACTGTATTGTACAGCTATATGTTCGATGCCGACTGGACAACCAGCGACGGTTTTCGTCCTCTGGATGTACTTACGGTTGATTCGACCACCGATCCGAGCGTCATGGTCGCCAAAACCGGCCGATATATGACGCCCGATTCACTAATAATGCTGGAAAGCGAGATGTACGCTCCACAGGATCCTGATAGTTGCGAATTCTGGGTTCAGAAGCTGTACGTTCACCAGAATCGAAATTTGAATCCGTCCGGCACGCTGCCCAATCTGTTCATCGGAGAGTTGATGGATTGGGACATCCCGTCCGATTCAGGCGTTGAAGACGGTTCCGATTTTGATATATCTCGCCAGATGATGTACTGCTACGGGGGCGAGTACGGCGCCGATGCTGTACCCAATAATGACTGTGAATTGGCCGATAGCCGCATGGGCGGGATGGCCTTTTATGGTGGCTACAGAGTACCGCATATTCATCCCGATGCTTTCAACGTCGATAGTCTCCCGATTGCATTGGGCGCCTGGACGGGAACCAACGCCAACTGGATCGACCCGACCGGTAACTGGGATCCGCAGGCGTTGTACAACAAAATGTCCACCTTCAGCGCTTATGAAGCCTGGGCAGCCCAGAATCCGGGGATGGAAGATTCGCTGTATCAGAACCTGAATATGGTTTCGATGTTCGGAAACTTTGATCTGGGTGCAAACGATACTCTGGTTTTTGTCAAAATCTTTGCAACGACCAGAGACGGCCTTTCCGATCTTCAGTCGAGCGTCGACAAGGCCAAAATCTGGATTCAGGATCATGGTATCTTCGAATGGCCGCCGCTTATTGACGTGGATTGCTGCGGGACTTGGGCAATGCCCGGAGACTTAACCGGGGATGGAAGTTATAATATGTTGGATTTGTTGGCCTTCATAGCCTATTTATTCAATACGCCACCCGGCCCAGGATCTGATTGCCTTGAAGTACTCGACGTCGATGGATCGGGAGAGCCGGGAGCACCGCTAATAGATATTCTGGATTTGTCATATCTTGTCAAATTTATGCTATTAAACGGGCCGGCGCCAGTATGTCCGGGAGCAAAATCCGCCGGACAGGGTGAGGAGGTGTCGAGATGAAACGCACACTAATATATTTCGCTCTGGCCCTGATTGTAATATGTATATCGGGGACGGAAATATTCGCCATGACAGTCACGGCGGAAGCCTCGCCTCAAATTGCCCCCAATACGCTTAAGTCGGGAGATCCGTTTGTCATTGAAATCATGACTAACAATTCGGATACGGGTCGCCTGGCGCTAACCATGCCATTAACCCTGTACAGTCCCGATAACAGCATTACAAATGTGACTTACTTGAGTGTCGCGGGCGGGCAAGGCATAGATGGGTCGATTGAAATCCTTGGTGCCTTCAGTGAGCATCCCATATCCACTGGAAGCTCGTGGATATATCAATTCAGCTGGGACGGCAGCCTACCGGATACCGTTTCATTTATGGAAATAAGAGATTTCGCCATGGGATATGGGGATTTCTGGCCAACCGATCACGGGAATGAAGTATGTTTAAGATTCAACCTGGTGACCTACCAGCAGGGTATCCTCTGCATCGATTCGCTGTTTCACCCTATTCATAAGTACAACTGGCTGTTTGAGACACCTTCTCCGGATTTCAATGGCCCGTACTGCTGGCAAATCGCCATTGATTACGCCAATGACCGTGATGCCGACGGCGTTCCCAATGCCAGCGATAACTGTCTGTCGGTATACAACCCCGATCAGGTGGACAGCAATGGCGACGGAGTTGGCGACGCCTGTACCTTTGATGCATCGACGCCCGACGGCAGCGACGTCGACGTCGATTTGGGGAACATCGTGACGGTCGGCTTCAGCAGCGTCAGCGGGGCCGGAAATACGAACCTGAAAATAGTGCCCGCCGACGGTAGCCTTCCCGAAAACCTCGATTACGCCGTGTTTGGTGAACAGGAACAGTACGAGATCACGACGACGGCGATGTATGACGGTCAGGTCGAGGTATGCATAAACTATGATGATATGGACATGCCGGGATCGCTCGAATCACGGCTCAGGATGTATCATTTTGACGGGAGCCTCTGGTCGGATATTACGTCGACCTTGGACACCAACGCTAATACGCTGTGCGGTATAACCACGACACTTTCGCCGTTTCTGCCCGGTCTGCCCAACTGCTGCATGATGCACGGTCTGCCCGGTGACGCGGACAATAACGGTTCTCTTAATCTTGTCGATATTCTATGGATGATCGAATATGTCTATACTGGCGAGTACGGTACTCCGCCGAATCCGGATGGTTGTGATGCCCTTCTGGATGCCAAGGGTGACAGCCCGTCGACGGTTAATCTGCAGATCAACCTGATAGATATATTGCAATTGATCGATCACATTTATGATGTGGGCGATCCGACCAATCCACCTGTATGCTGTCCTCCGGATTGTCAAATACCGTAATATCAATCGAGACTTAAAAGACCGACGGGAAACCTGAATAGGTTTCCCGTCGTTGTCATTTTGTATCAGGAAAATCAATTACGGGCAACCACCCGTGTTACCCGAAAAATAGGCCGTCCGAGCCCAGCCGTGACCTTCCAGCTGGGTTTGCAGATTAACAGCAAAATCATTGCACAGGTTCGCGTTGTTCCTTATGTACAGATCGTAAGTAAGGCTCTCCAGGGCGTCCAGACCGAGGATGCTCAAAACAGCATTATTATCGATCATCAACAGCCCGCCAATTGAGGCGATGGACGCCAGTGCGTTAAGATTCGTGATTTGCGCATTGTCTCTTATCCAGAGTGAGCCGCCCACAGATCCGATATTAGTCAGCGCATCCAGCGTTGTCAGGTTGTCATTATTGGTAATATCCAGATAGCCGCCGATCGACGTGAACCCGGTCAGGACGTCGATATCCGACAAACTCAGATTATTAATCAATCCGAGATCCCCGCCGATTGCATCGGTCGCGGCCGCAACACCGGCGAGGAATGATAAATCGGTCAGCCCCGATGTATTGCGAATATAAATGTCCTGGCCTATCGACGTCAGGGCATCGAAGCGCACGGAAGTCAATGTCCCGGTATTGTCGATATTGAGATCGGAACCGATGCTGGTAACAGACTGAAAATCTATTTGTGTAAGATTAACGTTGCTCTGAACGCGAAGATCGCCGGGTACAGCCTGCAGGCTCGACATATCAAGGGTGGTAATTCCGTTGCTGGTAATCCAAACTCGGTTACCTACCGTCTGAATACCGCTAAGACCGTCGACGTTTTGCAGTATAGAATTGTTGGTCACGTAAAGATGACCGGTTGGGCCCAGTTCCGTGAGACCGGCCAGACCATCGAGGTCTTGAAGGTCATAATTCCTGTCAATTTCGAGACTTACACCAACCGAGGTCAGGGAACTCAAGTTATCAAGATGATCGAGCTCGTAATTTTCAGTGATAAAAAGACTGTAGTCGATCGATGTAAGGTCATCCAGACCAAGCAGAGTGCTCAATGATGCATTGCCGTCGATTACCAGGTTGCCAAAAACCCTTGTGATCCCGTCAAGTGCCGAAATATCGCTGAGGTCGGGATTATCCTGGAAAGCAAGGTTGCCATTAACCGATGTCAGGTTGTCGAGCCCGTCAACGTCCACGAGATTGTCGTTATCCAGGATATTGATGCCTCCGTCCACCGATTGAAGACTTCCAAACGTGAGGCTGGTCAAAGATGCGTTATCGTTGTCCTCTATAGAAAGGTAACCGCCTATGGTTTCAAGGTTGGGCAATCCGAGGGTGGTTAGACCGGGGTTGCCGTCATAATCGACCGAACCAAGCTTGAGATAGCCGCCGATCGTGACCAGATTATCCAGAGCAGCAAGCGATCCAAACACCGGGTTGTCGATGATCTTGACATAACTACTCAGAGTTGTGGTAGCCTGTATACCATTGAGATCCTCGAGCAGGCTGTTGCGGAAAATATCTATTGAGCCCGTGACCACGAGCGGTGTGGCGGACGCCGAACCGAATCCAAGCGAAGTCAGGACCGGGTTTTGGTACACCCTGAGATCTTCAATACTGGCAAGCGCCGTCAATCCTGTAAGGTCTTCAAGTGCTGGGTTGGATTCGATAAACAGCGTACCGACGTCCTCCAGTGTTGGTATATCGACGGTGACAAGGCCGGGGTTACCACCATAATAGTTAGTTCCTACTATAAGAGAGGGCAGCGATGTGATCGATGTCAGGTGAGACAAGGTTGTAAGCACTGCATTGTTGGTAATTGAGAACGCTTCGCCAACGGTTGCTAAAGCACCAAGACCATCGAGAGACGCGAGCAAGGCATTGCTTCTTATTTCAACCTGGCCGGTCACCGATGCAAGATTGTCGAGCCCGGTGAGATTGATCAGAGCGTCGTCGTCCGAAATTTCCAGACCTGCATCGTACTCACCGATACCCAGCGACGTAACCTGCTCCAGCCCGGCCAGACTGGTAAGCGAGGGATTGGTCTTGATGACCATGGAACCCGATATCGAGGTCACGTTGCCGAGGCCGGAGATACTTTGTAAGGCGGCATTGTTGATGATTTCAACATACGAGCCGATTGTGGTGAGCCCGGAAAGCCCATCGAGATTTGTCAACAGATCGTTCCCGGTAATTTGGAGATATTGACCGACGGTCGTAATACCGGACAGGCCCGTGACATTGGTCAGGGCGTCGTTGTTAAATATCTCCAGCCTCTCTCCAACCGAAGTCAGCGAGGCGAGTCCGGTGAGATCTGTCAAAGACATATTGTTGTTTAAGATCAGCGCCCCGCCGATGGAGGTCAGACTGGTGAGGCCGTCGACATTGGTCAGGTCCGAATAAATCAGAAGGTATCCGGTTATCCCGGTATAGCCGGATATGACTGCCATATCGGCGGCATCGTTAATTGTATAATTGCCGACCCAGATTGACGAACTGG
>CAZMWI010000128.1:0-2600 GCA_964569945.1 uncultured Ignavibacteriaceae bacterium | reverse complement strand
GTCACCGTGTAATCCTGGGTGGAGGCATCAGCCGCGACGACTGTATATGTAACTGCTGACGTGAAATTATTGGCAGTGGTGCCGCTAACTTGCATGGTTGCACCGACCCGCACCGACGCACCGGTGGTCGTAAATGATGCAACTAAAGCGGTGACATCCGTCCCGTTGGGTACGGCGGCGGTGATCGCCGTTCCCACTATGGTTGCGACAACGTCGGCGGACAGTGCCGCATTGTCAGCCGCCAGGAAGCTGAAAGCAGTAATCTCTTTGGCATTCGAGGCCTCTGTCACGGTCACTGTGTAATCCTGGGTTGATGCGTCCTCCGCAGTGACAGTATAAGTAACCGGTGATGTAAAGTCATTGGGGGTGGTGCCGCTTATCTGTGTGGTTGCACCGACCTTCACCGATGTTCCGGTAAGTGAAAAAGTGGCGATCAAGGCAGTGACATCGGTTCCATCGGGCACAGAGGTGGTTATCGATGTCCCGGCTATGGTAGCGACGACGTCGACGGACAGGGCCGCGTTATCGGCGGCCAGAAAACTGAAAGCGGTGATCGATTTGGTCGAAGATGCTCCTCCCGTCGGGCTATCGCTCCCGCCTCCGCAACTGATACAGATTGCCGACATGGCTATCAGCAACGAATAGCAGATAAATCTTTTCATAGTGTCCTCCCAACCCGGATGAACCGGGCGAACAGTAATTTAGATTTTAAAAGATAGGGCGGTCCGGAAGCATTGATGGGTGTAATTCGCCCGTATACATAGTTTATTTTCCCTGCCAAAAAACAGTGGCGAAGACCTAAGATCGCCAACTGTCTCCAATATAGGGTAAATGGAAAAATTTCGCAAGCGTTTGGACCGGGAGCTTTGCCGATTAATTATTCACTTGACACAAACGTAGTATAAAAATATACTAATACTATGAAAGAATCTAAAATAATCTACATGCTGCGGGAGCTCGGCTTTAACCGCATCGAGGCCGAGATATATATCTTCCTGCTGCCTCATTCACCGATGACCGCCTACAAAATAGCCCAGAAAATCGGCAAGCCGGCCGCCAATGTCTACAAGGCGGTCGAACGCCTCGCTCGAAAAGGTGCGCTCGTGATAGAGGATGGTCCGAGCCGGACCTGCCGCGCGGTACCCACCGACATTTTCCTGCGCCGGGCGGAGCAGGATTTTCGCGACCTGGCCGGAGCCGCCCGCGAGGCTCTGAAAGACATCGAATTTTTGCCGGTCGACGAAACCGTTTGCCGCGTGGAAAGTATTGATCAGGTTTACGCCTATTGCCGGGAGATGATCGAAAAGGCTAAAGAAATCGTGGTTATCGATGCCTTCCCTGTCCCGCTGCAAAAAATAGCCCCGATGATTGCTAAAGCCGTCAAACGCGGTGTGGAAGTTCGAATCGAAGCGTACGCACCGGTGGAAATCGAAGGCGCCCGGATCGTCCTTATCCCGATCGCAGAAAGGCTGGTTCGGCAGTGGAGCGCCCAACAGCTCAATATCGTGGTCGACGGCAAAGAAAATCTTATGGCTCTTCTGGGCCGCGACGGCTCAACCGTCCTGCAGGCTTATTGGAGCAACAGCCCTTATCTTTCCTGTTTGCAGCACGGTGGACGGCTCTGCGAACAGACTTTGATGCGGGCCATACAGGCTAAACAGGAAGGTGCGCCGCCGGATGAAATTATCGCCATTATAGAAAACCACCCGTTCCTGATAAACCACCCCGTGCCGGGGTCACGGGAACTCAACCGTCGCTACGCCGCCAAAAAGGATAAAGCATGAAATCGACAATAGCATTCATTATTCTGATCCTCGCGCTTGCCGTCACCGCGACGACTTCGCCGATCGACCCTGCCCTGGCCCGACAGTACTTCGACGATCTTAAAAAAATATCCGATGCCGACGCCGGCAAATTGTGGGGCGTCATTCTGTACGGTCCGACTTTTTTTGTCGACCCGGACAGCCGCTTTATGGTGGCCAATCAGGCCGATAAAAACGGACGGCTGAAAGCCGAAGACGGCGTTTTTGTTGGTACACTGGAGCCGTCGGTAAACATCGCTAATTCGTCGCTGGAATGGTCGGGGACCGATTGGACCATAATTAACTGGAACAGTCTGTCTCCGACCGATCAGTACGACCGCATGCGTCTGCTTGTCCACGAAAGCTGGCATCGCATCCAAAACAAGATAGGTATCCCGTCGGTGACGTCGTCCAATGTCTATCTCGATGAAAAAGACGGCCGGATATATCTACTTCTCGAATTTCGGGCTTTATCGAGGGCATTGTTGATAAAAGATTCATCGGTGCAATCCAAGACGATCGGTGATGCTCTGACATTTCGGATGTACCGTCAGTCGCTGCATCCCGGCAACAATGAAAATGCCTTTGAACGGCACGAGGGCATGGCGGAATATACCGGGTTGAAACTGTGCGGTCTGCCCGATTCCCTGCTTGATATAATTGTCGCAAAAAAACTCCAGCTCGCTGAGAATAGCAATGGACTGGCTAATTCCTTTGCTTATCTGACCGGCCCGGCTCTGGGCTTTCTTCTGGACCGTCTGAGCCCCGGCTGGCGAGCGAGAGTGCGCGGCGGGTCTG
>CAZMWI010000127.1:5953-9121 GCA_964569945.1 uncultured Ignavibacteriaceae bacterium | reverse complement strand
CCGCGCTTTTCGCAGGTGTTCCTGTATACGAAGAAGCCGGTAAAGGACAGGAAGGTACTCCATCGCGCCAGAAAGGTAAAATTCGATATTGCCGTTGATCTGATAAACGGCGATTCCGTCTCGGCGATGATGCTGACTCATCTATTGGCGCCAAGGGCTTTCAAAATAAGTATGGGCAAATGCGATCACGCTAAATTTTATCATATCAACATGGAGCACCCCTATAGTTTTTCGAACCGTCATATCCTCGAAAGCACGCTCGAACTTGTAGAGCATTTCGGGGTCGATCCCTCCGATGCTGAGCGGTTCTGTCCGCCATTTATCAGCGAGACCAAAAAGAAAAACATCGCCGAGTTTCTTAACAGTGTCCACCAAAGCGTCAACGGCTGTCCGTTAATCGGGGTCAATATCTGCTCAGGTGAAACGACTCGTCTCTGGGGCAGCGATAATTTCCGTGAAATGATCACGCAGCTTATGGACAAGTATCCTGATCCCCGCTTTATTATAATAGCCGATCCGGGTTCTTATGATGCCGGTATTGAACTTGCCGAATCCTTCAGCAGCCGAGTGTACATCCCGCCGAAGCCGATGGATATTTGTTCGGTAGCGGAATTGATTTCTCGGTTGAGCCTGCTGATCACGGCTGATACTTCTCTTTTGCATTTTGCCCGATCATATCGCATTCCCATCGTGGGGCTGTATCTTGCGCGAAAAATCGACATCTGGTTTCCATATGCACAGCGATCCGGGATAGTTGAATCCGATTCGGAAAAGAGCGTCTCGAGCATTACCGTCGATCAAATTGTGGAAAAAGTCCATGTGATCGGTGATGAATTCAAAATACCGGGATTGGTAACATGCCCGACCCGCAACTGAAACGTCTCGAATATAAAATAAAGGCCGCGTATCTCAGACTCTTTGGCCTGTTTTTCGGCGGGATGAAACGCAATGGTGCGGCGTTAGACCCGGCCAAAATAAGGAAAGTGCTTTTCATCCGTCCCGATCGCCTCGGTGATACGATTTGTTCCCTGCCGCTGATCGATGCCGTCAAAGAACATTTTCCCGGAGTCAAAGTCGGGATCATCGGCTCCGACCGCAACCGGGTTCTGCTGGAAAATGATCCGCGCTTCGATGAAATATATATATACCACCGCAATATTTTAAAAGACATGCGCATGGCTCTGAAAGTACGGAGACAAAATTACGATTGCCTTATTGATCTGATGGCCGACGACAGTGCCACGTCGCTGTCACTGGTGCAGTTTTGCTCGGGCGGAAGAACAAAAATCGGGGTCGGCAAGAAGAAGCACGCCGAATATTACGAATACAACGTCGATTATGACAAGGGCGGGCCGGATCATATTATTGATATTTATCTGAGTGTCCTGAAGGCGTTTGGGATTGATCCGTCGGGAAGCAATACATATGCTCCGCCGTACATACCGGACCCCTCACACAAAAGAGCCGAGAGTTTTTTGTCCTCGCTTCCGGAGGCCGATATTACAATCGGATTCAACCTATCAGTACGACTTAGTAATCGTATATGGGGCCATGAAAAATCCTGTAAACTTATAGAGATGATTTTGCGTGACTTCCCCAACGTGCGCATTATCATCATGACCGCTCCGCCCGACCGAGCCCGGGGCGATGCCATCGTGGCCCGGTTCGATGAGCGCGTGTATCATGTAACTGATGGTCTGAATTTCGTCGACGCCTGCGCTGTAATTTCCCGCCTTGATATGCTGATTACCGCTGATACGTCGGTCGTGCACGCGGCGCGGTCATTTCAGATGCCGGTGCTGGGGATGTATCCCGAATTTGCGGGGATATATAAACAGTGGTACCCGTACGGCATGAAAGATGGTTTGGTGCTTTCGCATGGCGGCGATGATGTTTTCAACATTTCACCCGAACAGGCCTTTGAGACCTTCGTTTCGCTGATGAATTCAATCAGGGTGAAAGCCTGATATGAAAATCTCCGCAGTCATAATCACGATGAACGAGGAGCACAATATTGCGCGCTGTCTTAAAGCGTTGTCGTGGGTCGATGAAATTATAGTAGTCGATACGGATTCTACGGATAATACAATCGCTATTGCCGAGCGGATGGGTGCCAGGGTGCATTCGATTGCATGGAAAGGCTACGGTCCGACCAAGCAGTACGCGGTTGATCGGGCCACAGGCGATTGGGTGTTGTCAATCGACGCCGACGAAATCGTCACCTCAGAACTGGCCGATGAAATTCGGGCCATCATTGTAGGCCCTGATGCCGCCGATGGTTACTTTCTGCCTCGCCTGACGAATTTTATCGGGCGCTGGGTTTATCATTCACAATGGTATCCGGATTTTGTCCTGCGGCTGTTCCGGCGGGGCAAAGGGCGGTTCACTGACGCTTTAGTGCACGAGAAAATAGTTGTCGATGGTCAAACGGCTCATTTGAAAACGCCGCTGCTGCACTTTTCGTATCCCGATCTGTCATCGTACTTTCGCAAGACCGCCAAGTACAATTATCTCGGCGGGAAAGATTCATTACGTCGCGGGAAGAAAGCCGGCGCGATCTCCATGGTTTTCAGGCCAATCGCCACATTTTACCGTCATTTTGTTTTTAAGCTCGGTTTTCTCGATGGGTGGGCCGGGTTTTTTATAGGCATTCTTTCGGCTCACCGTAATTATTGCAAGTACTCGTATCTTAGAAAACTCGATGCAGCCAGTGAGGAACACGGCCGCATATAGATTATTCCGTTAGTATTGGTTGCTTCAGAAAAATAAAGTTATATACTTGGCCTATGGCAATGCTGAACCTGGCAGAATTTATTATTCGCGTTGAAGCTTTCAACGCCAATATAAATATACCGTTGATTCGTCGGGCTTACGAGTTTTCCGAAAAGGCTCACGCCGGACAAATCCGTGAATCGGGCGAGCCGTTTTCGGTTCACTGCCTCAACGTCGCCTTGATACTGGCCGAACTTCATCTCGACTCGACCACAATCGCCGCCGGTTTGCTGCACGACGTGGTCGAAGACACCGATATCGGACTGGACAAAGTCAAAGAAGCTTTCGACGAGGAACTGGCCGGGCTGGTCGATGGTGTCACCAAGCTTGGTACCGTTGAATTCAAGTCGGTCGAAGAGCAGCAGGTTGAATATTTCCGCAAAATGCTCTTGTCTA
>CAZMWI010000127.1:0-5853 GCA_964569945.1 uncultured Ignavibacteriaceae bacterium | reverse complement strand
TTCAAGTCGGTCGAAGAGCAGCAGGTTGAATATTTCCGCAAAATGCTCTTGTCTATGGCGCGTGACATTCGAGTCATCCTGATCAAACTGGCCGACCGTTTGCACAACATGCGCACCCTTGAATACTTGCCGCCTGCCAAACGCATCAGAATCGCCACCGAAACGCGCGAGGTCTACGCTCCGCTGGCGCACCGTTTTGGTATCGCGCGCGTCAAGACTGAACTTGAGGACCTGTCTCTTAAATTCCTGAAGCCCGACGTTTATTCCGATCTCGCCAAGAAAATTGAAATGTCGCGCGAAGAGCGTTTGGATTATATCAACCGTGTCGAAGAACCGATCAAGAAAGTCCTTCAAGAAGCCGGAATAAAAGCGATCGTGCAGGGCCGTCCCAAACACATTGATTCGGTGTACCGCAAAATAAGGTACCGCAAAGTCCCCTTCGATCAGATCGCCGATCTTCTGGCGATACGGATTATAGTTGGCACCAAGGCCGAATGTTATCACGCGCTGGGGCTGGTGCACGAACTCTGGCCGCCGGTCGCGCAAAAGTTTGCCGATTATATAGCCAATCCCAAGCCGAACAATTATCAATCGCTGCATACGGCCATTTTCGGCCCCGATAATAAAATAGTCGAAATACAGATTCGAACCCGTGAGATGCACCACATAGCCGAAAACGGTATCGCGGCTCACTGGCTTTATAAGGAAGGCCGTCAACAGCTGGATAAAACCGACCGACAGATGCTCTGGCTTCGCGATATTCTGGAATGGCAGAAAGACATGACCAATCCGTCGGAGTTTCTGGAATACCTGAAAATTGACCTTTTCGCCGATGACATTTACGTATATACACCCGCCGGTGAATTGAAACACCTCCCGGCCGGAGCAACGCCTCTCGATTTCGCTTTTGCGGTGCATACCGAAGTCGGCTTTCACTGCAGTGGTGCGAAGATTAATGGGCGCATCAGCCCGCTCAGCACCACCCTTCAATCCGGCGACAAAGTCGAAATCATGACCAGTCCGCACCGTCACCCGACCCAGGACTGGCTCAAGATCGCCGGGACATCCAACGCACGTTCCAGAATCCGCCGCTGGTTGAAGCAGGCCGGTTACGATCAGGCGCTGGCACTCGGAAAAGAACTGCTCGAGCGGGAGCTTAAGAAGAATCATATTAATATTCCATCAGATGATGAATTCCTCGAAGTCGCTCAGAAGATGTCGTTCACCTCGGTCGATCAGTTGTTCTATTCTCTCGGCAACGGTGATATTTCCGTCCAGCAGGTGATGACCCGGATCACTCCGGGAAAAGAAAAATCGGAAGCCAGTGAGTCGGTAGTTGAAAAAGTTCTCGAAAGATTTCGGACCGAGCGCGGAATAAAGGTGCAGGGACTGGATAATATGATGTTCCAGTTCGCGGGTTGTTGTCAGCCCATACCCGGAGAGGATATTGTCGGATACATCACGCGTGGTCGGGGGGTGACCATCCACCGGGCCGACTGCGCTACGCTTCAGGAACTATCGGCCGATTCGGACCGGTTCATTCCGGTATCGTGGGATGTCGACCGGAACCAGACGTTTGTGGTCAGGCTGGAGCTGCATGTCGAACCGCGAAAAAATATCCTGGCTGAAATCACGGAATCGATTGCCGACAGCAAAACAAATGTGCGCGGCGCGGATATTAATCTGTCGGATACAATGTCGGTCGGGACAATCGTGGTCGAAGTCAGCAGCCTCAGCCAGTTAGAGCGGGTCCTGAAACGGATTAAAAAGGTCAAAGGAGTAATTTCCGTCCGTCGATTTACGGGGGGAGAGCCGGTCCAGGATCAATAGATTATGGTGTCTCGTCGTCTTATAATTCTGATAATAGCAACGCTTCTTTTCGCAGGGCAGGTCGTGCTTTACTGGGATTATTCCATCGACGATGCCTATATCACTTTCAGGTATTCCGAACACCTTGCCGACGGTCATGGACTGGTTTTTAATATCGGGGACAAGCCGCTTGAAGCCTATTCCAATGCTTTGTGGATGTTTCTGCTGAGCCTGCTATATCTGATAGGATTGCCGACCGTACTCACCGCGAAAATCCTCGGCATCTTTTTCTTTGTCGCTGCCGGTTGGTTGTGGTTCTGGTATTTTCGAGATAGTACGTCGAACTATGCCTGGCTGGCCGGGCCGTTGTTTTTATTCTGTCCTTTGACCGCTTTCTGGGCGGTCAGCGGCCTTGAACTTGGGCTGCACAGTTTTGCCATTATTCTTGCCATAATATTTATTTTGCGTAAATCAAACTGGAGCGGTCTGCCCCTGGCATTGATCGTCTGGGGTCGTCCCGAGGGCTTTATTACGGCCTTCGTAATTGTCGGTGCCGCTATAGCATCGGATCTGATGCAGAAGAGATTGAAATTCAAAGATTATGCCTTGCCGATAGCCTCAATCCTGTTTGCGATAGCTGCTATAACGACATTGCGCCTGATAGTTTTCGGACTGCCGCTTCCCAATACTTTTTATGTCAAGACGGGGAAGATATCTTTTCATCTTATGGCTTTTTATGGTATGGTCGTGCGATTCATACCGATATTCGCTTTGATGCTTTGGGGGGTGTGGATAGCCACAAAAAACAGGCTGGCGGATAAAGCTGTCGTCATTGCACTGGCCGCCTTTATTGCACAATTTGTCGTGTCGGGGCTTGTTGATCCGGTTATGAATTTCCTGTTTCGCTATCTGGCTCCGTTTATTCCGTTGGCTATTTTCGCCGCGTCGGTTGCTGCGGGTGAGTTAAAAAAGAAATCATATCAGGTCCTTGGTTTGGCCGTCATTATTTTGTCCTTAATGAGCCCCGTCGAAAAAATCTTCAGGCACCTGCACTTTGAAAGAGAAATTATAAGTGCGCAGGAGAAATTCATCGACTGGGCCAACCGTTTGCCCGGGACATACACTATATCCCTAACCGATATAGGGAGGATTCCATATTACACCAGGCAGCATTATGTCGATATCTGGGGATTGGCGAGCGCGAATATTCGTGAGAAGGGCTATAATCCTCTCGACGAATTCCTGAAATTCCCCGACTATTTCGTGTTTGTCGGTTATATGAAGAATTACGACATCGTCAAACTGCGTTTTGGGCGGGAGGTTATGATTACGAAAATACAGGATATGGCTAAAATCTATCCCCTGAGCGCGTGGGCCTCGCCCGATGATATACCGCTGGACAGCAATGCGTATCATTACCTTATATTTAAAAAAGATCAGGCGGTTCTCGATTCGATTGTCGCAAATACTATTAAAACTAAAAAGTAAAAAGGCGTATAACGGTATATGGAAAACGAAAAAAACAAATGTCCCGGATGCGGGGGAGTGATAAACCCCGGTGATAAATTTTGCCGTGGCTGCGGCTATTCGATTGAAAAGGCCGACGCCCGCACCCTGCCGTTTCAGGCTCTGTCGCTGATGTTTATCGCGGTGACGGCCCTGTTTGGATTTATTATTTATTCCGTGGTTACCGCCAAGCCGGAACCGCAGTTTGTTCATCCTCAGGTGGAGGGGATGGACCAGAACGCCATGGCCGGATTGCAGGATTTTATCAAGACCCTTCCGACCGATTACGCCGGTTTGGTGGCGCAGGGTAATACTAATATGGATCACGGTCAATACGCCGAAGCCGTCGTCTGCTATGATCGAGCGCTTGCCCTTCAGGATACCAGCGCCGACGTCTACACCGACCTCGGTGCCTGTTATCATGCTCTCGGTGAAGTCGATTCGGCCCTGGTGCAATTCGAGCAGGCTCTGAGAATTAATCCCAATCACGCGGTGGCCCATTTCAATATCGGTGTGGTTTATCATACACTCGGCGATACGGCTAAAACCCGGCAATACTGGGACCGTTATCTGGAACTGGAACCCAATTCACCCATCGCCGATACATTGAAAGCAATCCTCAAGGCTTTTTAGCCCCGATTATTTTTATTGTTTACTTGCCTGATTTGGGAGTTTGGGATAATTTTGTCATCGGAGACACAAATTACCCGAATTTTAGGAGGCGTTCTGAATCAGGCTCCCTCATACAGAGAACCGGTCGAAAGCGTTCTTGATTTCTTATATCCCCCGTATTGCCTTGTTTGCGGGGAGGCGGCCGATGGCTGGAATAAACTTTTTTGCCGGACCTGTATTAATAAAGCGGCCCGGTTCGATCAGCCGCTTTGCCTGTTTTGTCGCCAAATCCTCGAAAATTCTGCCCGCTGTTCATTTTGCGAGACCGAAAATCCCCTGCCGTTGTTTGTGCTCGGGGAATATGAGCGGCCTCTTATGGATATAATTCACCGCTTCAAATACGACGGTTTCGAGTGTCTGGGCCGTTTTCTTGGCGATAAGCTTTGTGATCTCCACGAAAAGCCGCTAAATAACCTCAAGATCGACCTACTGGTTCCGGTTCCGCTGGGCAGCGTCAGGAAGAAGCTCAGAGGGTTCAATCAGGCCGAGGTTTTGTCCGATACTATTAGCAGGCGACTGGGTATCGGATCGGCCGCGGATGGGGTAGAAAAAGCCCGAAAAACTAAAGATCAAACGCGCCTGGATCCGGCCCAGCGTCTTTTAAATATGAAAGGTGCCTTTAAAGCGGGAACCGCGGATTTGAGCGGCAAAAGGATCGCCCTGATCGACGACGTTGTAACCACCGGGGCGACCATTAATGAACTCAGCCGTGTAATAGAAAGTGTCGGCGGGCAGATGGTTTGTGGCATCGCCGCCGCTTCGTCTCATGACTGATACTGCAGTAACCGTACAAAGCGGATTCGACCGGGCTGTCGAGGACTATCGGCAGTACCTGGAACTGGAAAAAGGGCTGTCCGAAAATACGCTGAACGCCTATGTCCGGGATATTGTCGAGTTCAAGACGCTATTTTCATTGAAAGACAACCTGACCGTCAGCCATCGCGTAATTACCGATTACCTGTCCAAGCTGAACAGTCGCAACCGCCGCCCGGCCTCGATCGCCCGTAAAATTTCGGCCCTGCGCAATTTCTATCGCTATCTGTCAGAAAGCGGCCTTGTCGAAAGCAACCCGTTCGAATTTGCCCGAGTCCCCAGGATATCGCGCTATCATCCCGATTATCTTTCGGTTAGCGAATTAGAGAAAATCCTGAACCAGCCCGACACGAGCAAGTCGTCGGGTATCCGCGACCAAGCCATGCTGGAACTTTTATATGGTACCGGGATGCGCATCTCGGAGCTTATGAACCTCCCGATCGCCGCGGTTTATGACGAAATCGGTTTTATCAAGGTAACCGGTAAAGGCAACAAAGAGCGACTGGTACCGTTCGGGCAGTACGCCCGCCGCGCGGTTGAGAGGTACCTTACCGAAGTCCGCGAACCGCTCAAGAAAGTCAGTCAAAGCGATATCCTGTTTTTGTCCCGATTCGGAAGGCCGTTTTCACGGGTCGGCATCTGGAAAGTCATCAAGAAGCACGCCCTCAAGGCCGGGATAGCCAAGAAGGTGACCCCTCACACCTTCCGCCATAGCTTTGCCACTCACCTGATCGAGGGTGGCGCCGACCTGCGTACGGTTCAGGAGTTGCTCGGTCATTCCAGTATCACGACGACACAGATTTACACCCAGGTCGATCGAGAATACCTGCTTTCGGTACACCGTGATTTTCACCCCCGCGAAAAGAGCGCGAAAGGCTGATTCGACCATGTTCCACTGCGCCATCAGACAGGAAAGTATTGATATCGTCTACAATGTGACGCGGGCGTTCGAAGACGAAAATATCTCGATACACTATTTCCGTACGATAAACGAATTGCTGCGTCTGTCCCAGCGTTTTCATCTCGATATGATATTTATTGCCGGAAAGGGCG
>CAZMWI010000126.1:0-9143 GCA_964569945.1 uncultured Ignavibacteriaceae bacterium | reverse complement strand
AAGCCGCGAAACTGGACGAAGACGTGGCGGAGGGTGACCAGAATTCCGGTGCCGAACAAAATGGCGACGAGGGGAACGCCCCAGACAAAATCCTGAATCGGCGAAATAATATTCAGAAGTTGCTCCATTTGGATTTAGTTAATATTATGAATCAGCTAACGCAACAAAAAAGTGCCATTATGGAAAGTGATGATTTACGAAGGTTTTTCGCGGAGCTTCTGCGCGACCACGGGTATATCCCGACGTCGGCCATGCAGACTTTGGGTAAACTAATCCGGTTGACGGTGGAATTTCGCGACCGGTGGGTTCTTGATCACGGGGAGACTCTGACGGTCGGTGAAACGCGGACGGCTATCGAAATATATCTGAAAATCCTTGAAACCGACCGCTACCCGGAGCAGGTTGAACGTAAGCTTGATGGCCTGATTCGTTTATGGCTAAAGGAAATCAATGGGAAAACCTATTGATTGTGATGGGAGGGAGGCGATGTTAAACGATTTTAATCTGTTGTCCCAAAGGGCGGTTTTATATCTTATAGCCATGATGTTCCTGTTTTCCTGTTCCGGACAGAGCGAGACCGATTCATCGAAGGAAGAACAATACGCCGCGCGCAGAAAGACAATGGTCGATATGCAGCTGGCCCGGCGCGACGTCACCGACGGCGACGTGCTCGACGCCATGCGGACGGTACCGCGCCATCTGTTCGTGCCGGAAAAATACCGCGAGGAAGCCTACCGGGATCATCCCGTCCCGATCGGCGAGGGACAGACGATCTCGCAGCCGTATATTGTCGGTATCATGACTCAGCTTCTGAAGATAGATTCGACGTCGAAAGTCCTCGAAATCGGCACCGGTTCGGGTTATCAGGCGGCCGTGCTGGCCGAGATTTGCGATTCGGTCTTTTCGATTGAAATTATCGAGCCACTGGCGAAGCGGGCTGAATTCCTGCTCGATTCGGTGGGATACAAGGTCAGCGTGCGCTCCGGCGACGGATATGCGGGCTGGGAGGAACACGCGCCATACGACGGGATAGTTGTCACGGCGGCGGCCCCGAAAGTGCCACAGCCATTGATTGAACAGCTCAAAATCGGGGGACGGCTGGTTATACCGGTCGGTGAGTTCAGTCAGGATTTGATGGTTATCACGAAAACCGAGGACGGGATAGTCAAAAGAAGCGTTTTCCCGGTGCGGTTTGTGCCGATGACGGGCGAGGTTCAGAAGAAATAAGGAACATATCGCGGCCGGGATCATTTAAGCATATTGACTTATGAAAATTGCCGATGTAGTTTGATGGAAATTCGGATATTACAGGATTATAAATAAACAAGGAGTTTCAATATGCCATTGATTTCACTGATCGATATGTACAAACCGGCCAATGAAAAGCACTATGCCATCGGCCAGTTCAATGTCAATAATATGGAGTTCGTGCAGTCGGCGCTGGAAGCCGCCGAAGAGTTGAAATCGCCGATTATCCTGGCCGCGTCGACGTCGGCTCTGAAGTACGGAAGTTTCAATTACCTGGTCGATATCGTCAAGACCGGGGCGGCGATGGTTTCGGTACCGGTTACGCTGCATCTCGATCACGGCGAAAAGATCGAGGACGCCGAGAAATGTATCAACGCCGGGTTTACGTCGGTGATGATCGACGCCTCCAAAGAGTCGTTCGAGGAAAATATCCGCATCACGCAGGAAGTGGTCAAGATGGCGCATCCGAAACATATCGCGGTCGAAGCCGAACTGGGTCGCCTGGGAGGTATCGAGGACGATGTCAGTGTCAGTGAGCGCGACGCTTTTCTGACCGATCCCGAACAGGCCGAAGAATTTGTTGCCAAAACCAAATGCGATGCACTGGCGGTTGCTGTGGGCACTTCGCACGGGGCGTACAAGTTCAAAGGTGAAGCCAAACTGGCGATGGACCGTATTGATATTATCAAGAAAAAAGTCGGGATACCGTTGGTGCTGCACGGAGCCAGCGGGGTCGATCCGGAGACGGTGGCCAAGGCCGAAAAATACGGTGCCAAGCTGCCGGGCGCCAGAGGTGTCCCGGATGAAGCGTATATCGAAGCGATCAAGCTGGGAATAAACAAGATCAATATCGATACGGATCTTCGACTCACCTGGCTGGCGAGCGTGCGTGAAGTGCTGAGCAACAAGCCCGAAGTTTTCGACCCGCGTAAAATCCTCGGTCCGGCCCGCGATGCGGTAAGGGATGTCGTAAAGAACAAAATGACATTGATCGGGTCCGTCAATCAGGCGTAAGTCCACCTTTTGATTATAGTCATTTCGGATAATAAAAAAGCCCCGTACGTTACGGGGCTTTTTGTTTTGGGACATTCTGAGACTATAACAGCTTTATGGCGTTCTTGGCCGATTCGCTCAAATCATCGTTTAAGCCCAGCCTGACCGCCTTCGTAAGATACTCGCGGGCTTTGGAATTCTTCCTGGCGTCGATATAGTTCATCCCGGCGTAATAGTACAACTCGGCGTTATCGGGACTGGCTTTCAGGGCTCTGTCGAATGAAGAGATCGCACCGCCGAAATCTTTCATGGCGTTCTGAGCTCTTCCAAGCAACTCCAGGTAAATCGGATTCCTCGGTTCGATTTCGACCGCCCTGATGGCGTAGTTCTGCACCTGCTGAAAGTTTTGGCCCTGAGTCAAGTCCATCATCGCCAGTTTATAGAGTGCCTCCGGAACAAATTCGTTGTATTTCAAAAGAGCTTCATAAATTGCCTTCGACGAATCCGGCATGTTTTGGTTCTCGAACAAATCGGCTTTCACCAGCCGGGCCTTGATATTCATCGAATCGAGTGCGAGGGCATCGGCGACGGCTTTGTTAGCCTCGGCGGTTTTATTTTCGGCCAGATAGTATTGAGCAACGTCGGCATGCGCCTCGGGGTTGTTGGGATTGTTGGCCAGTTCTTTATCATACGTTGCTTTGACGATGTCGGGTTTGCCGTCGGCCTTGGCGGCTTTCGCAGCCAGACGGTAACGTTCGGTGGCGCCGGGGCCGTCATCTATTAGTGTTTGTGCAAAAGAAAGTGCATCGCTATAACGATTGAGGGCCATCAGGTAATTGAATTTCTTAAGGGCAACCGGGCGGTACAACGATATCGAGGGATTTTGACTATTTAAAAATGCCAGCGCCTTTTCGGGGCCTTTCATGCGGTCGAAAATGTCCAGCATGCCCAGTATGGCGCCGTATTGGAATTTATTGGTTTTCAGGACTTCATCATAGTGACCTTTCGCACGGTCCAGTGAATCGAGGCGCCGGAAAATGTCGGCGGCGTCGAGCTGTGTCATCGCGTTGTCTTTGGCGAACTTCTCGAAGCCGTTTAACATCGTCGCGGCATTGGCCTCGTCGGCCATAAAACCGTAGTATAAAGTGACGACACGCATGGCCCTGTAATCCTCAGGGGGATCATCGAGGATTTCCTTGATCAAAGCTGAAGCGCTGACGCCGTTGCCGGCGTTGAATTCCTTCTCGGCGCGGTCCATTTCGAAAGCGATCATATCGTTATTGCTGTATTTCTGGGTGTTCGCGAGGGACATCGCCTGATCGTAATGCGCGGATGCTATTTCATCCTGGCGAAGCTTGATTCGCAAATGAGCCAGATCGACCAGCGCGGTCGGGACATTGGCGAAAAGGCGGTATGAGTCGATATAAAACATGAAAGCGCTGAAAGGCTTGCCCATCTTTTCGTACATGGTTTTGGCCGCTCGGAACTTACGGTAGGACGGAGATTTGGATTGGGCCAGATCGTCGATCATGCGTCGGGCGTCGTCGAAATAACCGATTTCAGAGAAACCATCGGCCGCCCCGGCTTTTATATAATAATTCTTTGCGCCTTTTTCCACGGCCTGATGATAGAAAGCTGCCGAAGAATCGGCCAGGCCGAGACGGGCATAAATCCCCGCAACGCTCAAAAGCAGGCTGTCAGTGGTCTTTGAATCGAGGGCCTTGTGGCAGCTGATTCTCACCGAATCGGGAAATCCCTTATTAAAATAATATTCGGCTTGCGCCAGCAGGAGGTTGGGATTGCCGGAATGGTGATCGAGGGCGTTCTTTATGGCGCTGAGGGCGTCGTCGTTTTTCCCCGAAGCCAGCATCACCATGGCATAAGTAGACGCGGCTTGAGGATCGAAGGCATCGAGTTTGAAAGCCCGGTCGGCCGTCGCCCAGGCCACCTGCGGACGGTCCTGTTTGAGGGCCAGCCGAGTCATAGCGGTCAGGGCCGGGATATAGTCGGCCGTATCCTGAAGAACTTTTTGGTAAGTGTGCGCGGCGTCGATATCGTAGCCCTCGCATTCCTGATAGGCGGCCAGGCCCATCTTGCCCCAATAAGAATCGGGCGAATCCTTATCGAGCTTGGTGAAAGTCTCGGAAGCTGCCTTGGGGTCTCCCTCTCGCAGCTGGGTCAGTCCCCTTTTGTAAGCACTTGGGCCGGGGCCTGACTGGGAGCATCCGACGGCGATCGCGGCCACAAACATTAGTAGTGCAATAGCATAGCGTTTCATTGGTTTATCCTTAATTTCACGATTTCTGTCGCTTCATGGCTTTCAATAATAAAATAATCGGTCCGGTTTAGCAAATAATATGCTTAAATCCAAATTTTAAATTTGGATTTTTGCATTATTCGTGCATATTATAGTTATATGAAGACCAGTCAGCTTAGTTCGGTTGACCTCGTTAAGAAATACCGCAAGCGGGCTGTCGTCAATGGTGTATCCATAGAAGTCAACCCGGGCGAGGTGGTCGGTCTTTTGGGACCTAACGGGGCCGGTAAAACAACCACGTTTTACATGATTATAGGCTTTATCCGCCCCAATTCCGGAAATGTCTATATTGGAGAGAAAAAAATTACGGGGCAGCCGATGTATCGCCGGGCCCGTATGGGTATCGGTTATCTGGCCCAGGAGACTTCGGTTTTTCGCAAAATGACTGTGGAACAGAACCTTATGGCCATACTCCAGATGCAGTCGATGTCCCGCAAAGCGCGTAAAGAAAAGCTGGAGCAACTCCTTAACGATTTGGATATCAAACACTTACGGAAACAAAAGGCTTATTCTCTGTCCGGCGGCGAGAGGCGGCGGGTCGAGATTTCACGGGCGTTGACAACCGACCCGAGCTTTATCCTTCTCGATGAGCCTTTCGCCGGAATCGATCCGATTGCGGTCGAAGACATCCAGGGCATTATCGCCGGGCTGACCAAGCAGGGGCTGGGCGTGCTGATAACCGATCACAACGTCCGCGAGACATTATCGATATGTGATCGCGCGTATATTATGTGTGACGGAAAAATTCTCAAAGCAGGGACATCGCAATTCCTGGCCGAGGACCCGGAAGCGCGGAAAATATACCTCGGAGAAAAGTTTAAACTGAACTGAAGGCAATTTTGTGAACATTTTCCGGCCTATGCCGGACAAAAAGGGGCCATAGATGAAAGTGCGGTAAATTCGACGCCAGACCGCTCCGATAAGTACTAACATGGAACGGTGAGATGGCTTAATTCGCACTTATGAGGTAAAAAATGAAGTTAGGTTTACAGCTCAGGCTCAAACAGACTCTGGCGCCGCAACTGATTCAATCGCTGAAAATGCTCCAGATGCCGATATTGCAGCTGGAACAGACACTTCGCCACGAACTTCAGATAAACCCGCTCCTCGAAGAGGTCGATCCGGCCCTTGAAACGAGCGACCAGCTCGAGGGCGAGGTCGAAATAGACCTCAAAGAAGACGATAAAGAAATTGACCCGCGTTTCGAAAAAATCGACTGGGAAAGCTATTTCTCCGACGAGCTCGACGACACCTACCGGTCGGTCAATACTTATGAGAGTCCGTCGGAGACGTACGAGAAATCTCCCGTTATGCAGAAGACCCTGTACGATCACCTGTTCGAGCAGCTAATGTATTTGAAACTGTCCGAAGAAGAGCAGTTGATCGGTGAGTACATCATCGGGAATATCTCTTCGCGAGGTTACTTAGTGGTATCGCCCGAAGAAATGGCCGCCGAATTGAAACTGTCCGTCGAAAAAATAAACGGCGTCCTCGACAGAATAAAACGATTCGATCCGCCCGGTGTGGCCTCCTGCGACCTGCGGGAATCGCTTCTTTTGCAGCTCGAAGAAAAAGGTTACAAAGATTCGATCGCGTATCGAATCGTCGATAAATACATAAACGTCCTTGACCGCAAATCCATTCTGCAAATTTCACGATTGATGGGCATTCCGTTCGAGAAAGCCCAGCAGGCGATGGATTTGATTAAAACCCTGTCGCCGACTCCGTCGCACGGACGGTTCGAATCGGGAGCGGCCCCGATAATGCCGGATTTACTCGTTGAAAAAGTCGGCGAGGAGTACGTGATTCTCCATAACGACCGCTCCGCTCCCCGTCTGCGAATAAATCCCAACTATCGCCAGCTGATTCGCAAGAGTGAAGGCGCCAGTAATGATACCAAGAAGTACGTCCGTGAAAAGCTGGAACAGGCGCGCTGGCTGTTGAATTCAATCAATCAGCGCCGCTCGACCATGATTCGTGTCATGGAAGCTATTGTCGAGGAGCAGCACGAATTTTTCGAAAAAGGGGCGGCCTTTTTGAAGCCGCTGATTATGGAAGACATCGCCCGCAAGGTCGAGATGAATGTCGCCACCATCAGCCGCGTCTCCAACGGGAAATATGTTCAGACCCCTCAGGGGGTGTACGAAATCAAGTATTTCTTCAATGCCGGAATCGCCAACGAGGACGGGGGAGAGACGTCGAAGAGGCACGTAAAAAACCGCATCGAAGAAATCATCAAGGCCGAGGACCCGCATAAGCCCCTGTCCGACCAGGAAATATACCGCCGCCTGCAGGAAGAGGGCATCAAGCTGGCGCGGCGGACGGTTACCAAATACCGCGAGGAGCTGAAAATTCTTCCCGCCCGCTTCCGCAAACGCGTCGGGAATTAGAAAATATTTATGAGTTGTCGGAATTTGATAAGACTTGCCCGGCATACGAAATACATAGGAGGGATATATATTTTCGATGGATCGAATGGTTACCCCGTTATTGCGGCATTTTCCCAATGCGAAATCATTAAAATACGATCTCGGGTTTAATCGTTTCGAACCTTTTCGATTTACAGCAGGTTAAAGTAAGTAAGAAGTGCCTCGGAATTCGAAAGACTGACGAGCTTTCGGGCGCTTAGAGGCTACCGGACAATATCGGATATCTGAAAGGAGTTGACCGTATGAATATCGAAATTACCGCCCGCCATTTCGACCTGACTCCTGAGCTTAAGGAACATATCGAAAACGAGGTTACCGGCCTCACCCGCTATTTTGAAAACATAATTTCATCCGACGTAATTCTGGACGTCGAGAAATATCGACAGACAGCAGAAATAAAGGTCAAAGTTTATAATGCCTCCCTGACCGGTAAAAGCGATACCGACGACATGTACGCCTCCATTGAACAAGCAATCGACAAGGTCAAGACGCAGTTGAAGAAGTACAAGGAACGGTTGAAGGAGAAACGTCCGGAAAAGATTCAGGAGACGGTTGAGGAGATTACCCGTCCCGATACTGACGTCGACGCTTTGGATGTATGATCGCGTTGATCGAAAAAGCAGATATATAAATTTAAAAAGCCCCGGTGACGGGGCTTTTATTGTTGAAGTTCTATGACCCGGCTACATCTCTTTAATCCATGGTTCCAATATTCTGTACACTTTGAATCCGACCGACGCATACAGAGCATGAGCCGCTTCGGAATATGAACCGATGTAAGCCAGATCCGCACCCAGGGTTTTCAGGCGATTGAATCCTTCGGACAAAATGGCCTTCCCGAGCCCTCGTCGCTGATGCCCCGGGGCTGTGCCGACCGGTTCGAAAAGTCCGGTGCGTGTATAATCATCAAACCATATCGTGCAGAAAGCCGCGAGTTCACCATCCGCCGCCACAGCCACCAAGTCCAGATCACGTCGATACAGGGGGGCTTTCTGTATGTTAATGTACCAATGGTCTTTGAAATTATCATCCGGTTCATCCGGGTGAAAGGCCCGCCACGATAGCCATTCCCTGGCACGGTGCTCATCGATATCACCCATGGACTTGATCTTATAACTTTCAAGCGCCCGAAATGAAGGAATCTCATCCGCGAGAAATCGTCTTCGCTGATGCTCCGGCTTTCTTTTGTTGCAGATCGTATAGCCCCGGTCCTTTAAAAGCCCCCGGAATTGCGCATCTTCTCTCTCGGCCCATACATGCAGCGACCGGCGATTATCATTCACCGGGACAGTGAGATGACGTTCAGCGGTCGATAGCATTTCGACTTCAAGTTCAATATTGCGGAAAAGCGGGTTTAATTGGAGGAATACGCTGCCGGGCGCTTCACGATTCAGCACTGCGGCAATTTCGCCACCTTTTGTTTCCCAGATAAAGACGTCGTCTTCAAGCGTTCCGTCCTTCATGTTCAGTATGCCGTGCCACCGCCAATAATCGAATCGAGTAACATCCCAGCAAACCTGCTCTCTGTCATTGTAAATTAAAATATCTCGCAGGAAATTGCGAATACACCAGTAGTCTTCGTCTTTTTGAAATCTGCGCATTGTTGTTTTCATAACATACTCCATTCCCCGATACCTGATGCATTCAAGCATCGGAATCAAACCATAGTAGAACGTTTCCAGAAATTCGCAACGTGATAAATGCTGCTAAAGCCGATTTGGAATATGTTTAGAAAACCATTGTGCTATACCTCTACCATACTAATATAGATCGTCGCATGCGGTAAGGCAATAAAAAAGCTGCGCTACCCGCGCCGGCGAATTCATCGAATATTTAGAACGACCGGAAATATAAACGCCAAGAAATTGGGGTGAAAAACAGGGTCGGAAATACAAGGCTGATAGTGATTTTGTTGGTGATTGTGAGTGCAATTTGAAATGGAAGTTTTTCTTGTAGGTCGAAACCCCTGCGGTTTCGACAATCTTTTTGCCACGATAATTACATTTTTCGCAATTTACAATGGAAGTGGAGCCCAATTCGATATCTATTGGATATAGATTCAGATATGAATATTGTAACATTGTTTATAGGAAAGATGTCGAAACCTCCTTCGCTTCGCTCAGGACCTTCGGCAGGGGTTTCGACCTACCAAGACT
>CAZMWI010000125.1:0-9175 GCA_964569945.1 uncultured Ignavibacteriaceae bacterium | reverse complement strand
CGGGAATCCAGGGTGGCTTATAAAATTCGCCTGCTACCGGATAATCACATCGCCTTTTGCAAAGTCTACTGGAACCATTTAATCCATTCCGTTGGCTTCTGACGCTTGGCATATTTTTGTTTTATATAACGAGGCAATCGCTTATTTTAATTACGCATCCGTCGACCCGGGCATCTTGTCTCTTATTAAAATGTCTTTTTAATCTATTGCACAAGGAGGCGTTATGCAGACTTATATTACCCTGATGACATTTACCGAGGAAGGCGCCCGCCATCTGGCTAAAACCACGGCCCGGGCCGAAGCCTTTCGTAAAGTCGCCGAGCAGAGGGGCATCAGAATAATAAATACTTTCTGGACGGCCGGTGTTTTCGATGTCGTGCATATTTTCGAAGTGGAAAGCGAAGAAGACGCCATGGCTCATTCCTACAGCCTGTCCAGCCTGGGCAACGTCCGCACCCAGACTTTTCGTGCATACAACCAGGAGGAAATTGAGCCTATCGTGAAGAAAGTTTTTAACCCGTACGATTTACTCAAAGCGGGGGATTAATTAAAAAAGCAGGGGCGACCTTGAGGCCGCCCCGTCGTAACGTGCAATTTCCGGGCAATCGGCTACATGATTATGACAAGTTTGCCAATCTGATTGCCGTACTCCGATTCCACCGAATAATAATATATCCCCGAAACGACCGCCTGCGTGTTGCGGGTGATCAGGTCCCAGCTGTCGTGCATGCTGGTCGGGTCATCTTCGGGCATATCGTGGTCTATCTGACGGACAAGGTCACCGTCAATCGAGAAAATACGAATAGTACATTTGCTCGGGAGGTTGGCAAAATGTATCGCCCGCTTACGGTCGCTCGACAGCGAGGGGTCGGCATTGCGCCCTTCAAAACCACCTCCCTCCACACTTTGATAGTTGGCGTCGATTCGGTACGGGTTGGGATAGACGACGACGTCGAGTCCGCGCCGCTCCACTTCGGAATTGCTGTTCTGGGCATATGCCGAAATCACATTTCGACTTATAGCCGTTTCCAGCGACGGCAGGCCGCTGACGGGAGAGCCGTAGTCGAAAGCCGTCACCGCCACATAGTACAACTGGGAAGGCAGCAGCTTGCGAGCCGTGTACTCGTACTCGAAATATTTAAAGTAACCATCGTCGGTGAGTTCTTCAGGATAGTATAATGCGGCCGAATCCAGGTCAAGAATCGTCGGAGGAAGTTCGTCGGGATATTTTTTATGAATGAGGGTCGTATCGGTCAGGTCGGATTGATTCCAGTCCTGCGGCGAAAACCAGTAATATTGCCCCGCATTTTCATCGTAGTACAAATTATCACGGGTGTAAAGACCGGGATTGAAATTATCTCCGTACAGGCCGTGAAGTTCCGTCAGCGTAAAGGGGATGCGGCGAATGACCCAGATGCCGTTATCGCTGTCATATTCCCAGCGGTTAAAATCCTCGATGTCGAAACTCGCCAGGCGGCTGAATTGTTCGGGATTGGAAGAAAGAGCGCTCCACACGCGATAGCCTTCGAAATCGAGTTCACCGCTGAAGTTATCGGGGACAGTTTCCGATTCAAAACCGTTGAAGCGAACCACCAATTCGCCCTCGTTGAATTCATTGACCCGGGGATAAACCCAGAATTTCGGTGCAACGGGAGGCTGGGCGCCTTCGAAATCCGGTTCGCCGTCGCCTTCGTACCACATCGTATCAGCCTTGACGCACACCATCGTGGTTTCAGTCACGAACGGATCTTCGGAAATGACGGTTATCACTTCGGAAGTATCCTTGCAGCAAACGCGGTATTTCCCGAAGTACTTGTTGCCGTTGGTGTCACGATTGGGATTGTCATAAATCCACGACGCCCAAACCGAGTTTAGGCCGAGATCGTGGAAATTAAGGTAGTTGTAATATTCCTGAGGATTCTGGCTGTTCCAAAGGTCCTGGAAAGCCTCGCATTCGGTCAGGAATCTTTCCCCCCCGACATAGGCAAAACTGAGCCGCAATACTTCACCGGGGGATATATCGAACGGTCCGAACGACAGCAGGTATCGGGTGTCATAGCCGTTGGCGAAATCATTGCCATCTCCGGGATGTGAAGGAGGCGGCAGCCAACCATTGGCGGTCTGATCGACGTTGCTGAACATCTGATCGTAGTCAAATTCTTCGTGACTCATTATGTAGTATTTATTGCGGTCCCCGGCCGGAGTGCCGAGAAATCCACCGAAGTCGCGGAAGGGGTCCTCGGGAGTGCCGGCTTTTCTTGGTCCGATATCCTGGCTTGGATCCGTATTGGAAATCCACCAGTTGAAAGAATATTTCAGGGAGTCCGAAGGTGTTCTTACAACACGGGTACCGGTGACGTTGGTAAAATCGAATCCTGCGGGACAGTTAGGGGGCGTCCCTCCGTTCAGTCGGCCGTCGTTATCAGAAATCCAGGCAATGTTAATCGTATCGATAAAACCGCAGGCAGGATCGACGTTTTGCATGGGGCTCGGTATCCACCGTTTGAATCCACAGATATCGTCAAGAGCTTCGATATTGGCGGCGTTAACCGGTCCGACGTCGCCGTCGACATAGATGCCCATATAGACCGCCTGCAGATCCTGACGCCCGATGTTTTTGATGGCATAATCAAATAGTATAAAATCTTCAGCATAGCTGTAGGACCATCCCATACTACGTTGAGTCACCGCGATATTCAGAGGACGATGAGGTCGGCCGTCGTATGGGTCGTTGGTTACGTAGCTGCTGTTGGTCACCGTATCTGTATAAATGGCAATATAATCCTGTTCCGACAGGGCCCCCTCGACAACGTCTTCGGGATTAGATACGGAAAGTCTCTTTATTCCGCCGTTTTGAGGGAATCCGCACGTGGGAGGCCACATTTCACGAATTCGCAGCCACCCGTCCGCTCCGACCGAGACAAGGGTGTCGCGTCCGACAATAGCCCCGATCCAAAAAGCCCCGGCGAAAAGGTATTCGACGTTTCCCGGGTATGGATACATAGCCGACCTTAGAGTAACCCCGGTGCTGTCGTCGACGCTGCTGCCTCCAGTGGCAAACCCTGTTCCGAAATGACCCTGGTTGGATACGGCCAGACCCATCTTGTTGATATCGTGCATGGCAAAAGTGGCACAGGGTACTGTACTTACCAATGCCTTCTGATAATTCGGCTCGCGATTATTATTTTCGTCGAACTCCGCTCTTCCGAAAATAGAGATGGTGGTTAAAATAAAAATTAAAAGACTCGAGGCAAAAATTCTCAATTCCGACCTTTGCGCGCGCATTTAACACCCTCCGTACAATGTAACAGCTTTGGGGACTGCCTTTTAGTTGACGTTCAGGAAACACATCTCCCGCATTTTCAGACGCCCGTGCGGCATATTTGTGCAATTATTTTGAGAATAAGGACAATGCAGTTGCGGGCCCGGAAAAGGGCAAATCCGCATCCGAAGCGCCCTTCGAGCCGCGTTGCGGGCTTTTAAACGTCTTCGTAACCCGTTGCTGTTCAGCGAGAAAACCATAAAATCTCTTGACACGATTAGAAAAACAACGTATTTTATATATGGATGGAATCCCGCTTCACACAAACTAACCTTCCGCCTGAATTTAAGAGCTGGGATAAGAATATATAATTTACAAATCATAAACATTTCGCGAGGAGTGGAGAAATGAAAAAGTATCTTCCAATTCTTGGCATGGTTACCGTGATGGTTCTGGCCATGGCGGCGACCTCATTCGGGACTTACGATCCCATAATCAATAGTTTTGGGGTTGAGCCCGATACGGATGAACACCCGTGGGGCGGGGATGGACTGTACATTGACAATGGCAATAGCACAACTGGTGGAACCTATGACACGAACCCTATTCAGTATTTCTATTTCGACATGAGCGGCACTTTCGGATTCATAATTATTCTTAACACCAACGTCGATTCCACGCCGCCTCCCGCCAAGCTGCAGGATACGCAGGATTCGTCGGGCAGCACAAATCCATCGACCCAAGGCGTCATTACGGGGAAAGGGAACTAATATGAGTCAAGCAGTAAGCGCAGAACAAACGTATCGCGCCAGCTGCCTGAAGTATTTGGAAAACCTGGTAGCCAATCGCAATTTTGTTGAGGCTATCAAGTATTTCGAGTCTCTGGCAGGCTCTGTCATATCGGACACCGATATTGAGAGCGGTATGATTTTGCGTCTTGCGGCCAACGCCTACGGCTCATCTAACCAGTTCCCCAAAGCGCTGCAACTTATTAGAAGCGCCATAGCCGTCATTTCTAACGCTTCAGGAGAAGCTGACCAATTGGCTGAATGTTATATGATTCTCGGAAACCTCCTCCGAGATATGGGCAACTATGATGAAGCTGTTCGGTCTTTCCGCGACGCAGAATCCATATTCAGGCGTAATGGCAATATTTCCGGAACCGGTCGGGCCCTCAACCGACTGGCCGGAGTACATTTTTTCCGGGGCGACCTCAATCGTTCTCTGGAATATCTTTTAAACGCCGTCGAATCGGCCAAGGGCGCCGGTGACAAAAAACGACTGGCCTATCTTTTCGGCAATATCGGTCGTGTTTATACCCTTCTGGGCAAACTCGGCCAGGCCGAAGATAATATCAGGATGAATATCGAGCTGTCGCACGAGTTCGATAATGATACCGACCTGGCCCGGGCCTATTTGTCGCTCGGTTATATCCAGACTCAGCAGGGCAAGTTCGACAGTGCCTCCATGTCTCTGGACCGCGGTTATGAATACATTCGTTCCAACAGGATGAACCGGGAAGAAGTGATGTATTTCACGTACGCCGGTGAACTGGCAATCAAGGAAGGTCGTCTCGACGAAGCGGAGAAAACTCTCATTAAAGCGTTTGCGCAGGGCTCGCGCATAGCCTCGCAATCGTTTTTGAGTGCACGCCCGCTTAGACACCTGGCCGAGGTATCGCTGGCGCGGGGAAATTATCGTAAGGCGCTGGCGACGGCTAATAAGGCCATGGTAATGTTCCGAAAGCTCGACGACGCTGTTGAGATCGGGGCGCTCACGCGCATAGTCGCCGAATGCCAGTTAAACCTGGGCAACGTCGATTCCGCCCGGGAATCGTACCGTCGCGCGATAAACATCCTCGAAGATTGTCAGGCCGGTTTTGAACTGGCCGAGACGCTGGCCAAAGCCGGTGTTGCGGAAATCTTCACGTCCGGGCAGAAGATGATGTATCTCTGCCGGGCCGAGGATCGATATCATAAATGCGGCTTGGAATCACAGGCGCTTGGAGTTCAGAAACTGATCGGGGATTGCGAAATCGCCGCTCCTGCGGTCAATGAATCTCAGGCGAATATGAAGGCCGATGAATTTCCGACCAAGAACGAACGGATGAAACAGGTTATTCGTCAGATGCACCTGCTTCGCCACACGGATATCCCGATCCTTTTGACGGGAGAAACCGGGTCGGGTAAGGACTATCTGGCGCAATATTTTCATTCAATCACGCGACCGGATAAACCGTATGTCGCCATCAACTGTGCCGCTCTTCCCGAAACCCTGATTGAATCGGAGCTTTTCGGGCACAATCGCGGTGCTTTCACGGGGGCGGATACGTCGCAGCCCGGACTTTTTGTCGAGGCCAACGGCGGCGTGCTGCTTCTCGATGAAATCGGCGAGCTGCCGCTGATGCTTCAGGCCAAGCTGCTGAACGTTATCGAGTCCAGGAGGCTGCGTCCGCTGGGCAGTACCGACGAAATCAAACTGGATATTATTATCATCGCCGCCACCAATCGTAATCTGGCGGATATGGTCGAGGCCGGTACTTTTCGTCGTGATTTGTACTATCGCCTGGCCGGGGTTACATTCGAGCTCCCGCCGCTGCGCGAGCGCAAGGAAGACATTCCGCAACTATTGGAGCTCTTCATGCGCCGTCGCAACATGCTCAACGGCAACGGTCCGGAACCGGAACTGGTGCAGCGTTTTGTCGAGTTCGACTGGCCGGGCAATGTCCGTCAGCTCGAAAACCGCGTCAAGCAATTAGCGGCGCTTTCGTCGATGGCCCAGGACGGATCGTATCTGGAACTGGCCCGGTCGTTTTTCGAAGAAAAACGAGAAGAAGAAACTCGCTCGCTGTTCGAGCGGGTCGAACAATTTGAAAAGCGTCTCCTGACCGAAGCCCTGGTTACGGCCGGCGGCAATAAGTCACAGGCGGCGCGACTGTTAAACATCCACGAATCGACATTCCGGGCAAAGATGAAGCGCTACGGATTGTCGGAGACATTAAACTAACATCCATCCCTAACGGGATTCCACCACCGAGTCGCCCGCCCGGGCGGCTCACCTGTAAGGCAGGTGTCAGGTCCCCTCAGGCACCTGCCTTTATATTTTCCCTGATTGTTATTTAACTGCAACACCGTCGCAAATTGCAATTGCCTTCGTATTTATAACGCGCCGTCAGGCATTAATACGAACCGACCGGCGTCAGATGTTGTTATTGAAATAAACGGATAGAAAGACAAAAAAACAGGATTTTGAATATGAAAGCAGTTAAATCGTTAGGTGAATTGAAGAAAGCTGGCTATACGCCCCTTTCGGTGAAAGACGAGCTTCGTAAAAATTTGATCGAGCAGATAAAAGGGGGAAAGGCTCGTTTTCCGGGAATAGTCGGTTACGATCGCTCGGTACTGCCCCAGTTGGAGAACGCCATATTGTCGCGGCACGATATCATCCTGCTCGGTCTTCGCGGACAGGCCAAGACGCGCATCTGCCGCCAGTTGGTGCATTTTCTCGACGAATATATCCCGATTATCAAGGGCAGCAAACTGAATGAAAATCCGATGGCGCCGATTTCGGCCCGGTACAAAAAACTAGCCGCCGAACTTGGTGATAAGCTCGAAATCGAATGGCTGCACCGCGACGAGCGTTATCACGAAAAACTGGCGACGCCGGACGTTTCGGTCGGTGATCTAATCGGCGATATCGACCCGATTAAAGCCGTACGGGAGAAACTGGACCTGTCCGATGAAGAGGTCATTCACTGGGGCATCATCCCGCGTACCAACCGCGGTATTTTTGCCATCAATGAACTGCCCGATCTTCAGCCGCGTATACAGGTCTCGCTGTTGAACATCCTCGAAGAAAATGATCTTCAGATACGTGGCTTTCCGATTCGCGTCCCGCTGGATATAATGCTGGTGTTTACGGCCAATCCTGAAGACTACACCAACCGGGGAAATATCATTACGCCGCTCAAAGACAGGATTGCATCGCAGATCAATACTCACTATCCCAACACCATAACCGAAGCCAAAGAGATCACGGTGCAGGAAGCGTGGGCGGATCGCGGTCACGACGTGTATATTCCCGATATTATTCGCGATATTATCGAGCAGATCGCGTTTGAAGCGCGGCAGAGTGAATATGTCGATCAGTCTTCCGGTGTTTCGGCCCGGCTGCCGATTTCGGCTTATGAGAATCTTATTTCCAATATTGAACGTCGCGCCGCCATCAACGGCGAAGAAGACCTTTTCCCGCGTATTTGTGACTTGTACTCGGTGATTGCATCGATTGTCGGGAAGGTTGAACTGGTGTACGAAGGCGAACTCGAAGGACCGACCATTCTGGCTGTCAATCTAATAGGTGAGGCCATCAAAACGGTCTTCTCCAAACACCTGCCGCCGCCGATTAAAGAAAGACCCCAGAATGAAGATTTGCCGCCTCGGGAGAACGTCTATGAGGCGGTTACCGACTTTTTCTCGTCGGGTAAGACTCTGGAGTTGTCCGATGAGACGCCGTACGATGTTTACAAACGGAAACTCGATGAAATCGCCGGGCTGAAAAAACTCGCCCAGAGCCTGTACAAAACCAAGGATGACAGGGAAACATACCTGCTGATGGAATTTATTCTCGAGGGTCTGCACCGGTACAATGTCATCGCCAAAGAATCGCCGGACAACAAGTTCATATATACCGACATGATTCAAAATATATTGAGGAATTAACCGTGCGCTTTCTTTACTCCCGCTGGGACGATGCCCTTATGCAGCAGCTTAAGGACATGAAAAGTCTCATGGCCATTTTCAATTACCTGCTGTTGCAGGTCAACGGCAAAGTCAAGCTGGCGCTGAAGCTGATGCGACAACTGCAGAATATGGGTATCATCCCCAGGGAATATGATATAGACCAGTTCGAGAAGGAACTGGAAAAGCAGGGCGTGGTCAGGTGGGACAGTTCCGGGCCGAACCTGACCCGCAAAGGAGAGCGGGGGCTGAGGCGCGATGCCTTCGAGCAGGTGTTCGAGCATATCAAACGCTCCGGGCCGGGCGATCACAAAACGGCTTTCGGCGGCGGGGAATCGGTCGAACAGCTCGAAGAAAAGAGGCCGTACGTATACGGCGACGATCTGGCGGCACTGGATTTGACCGGGTCGCTGTTCAATTCGATAGTCCGGTCGGGATCGCTGGGGATGAACCTGTCCGAAGACGATCTCGAAGTGCGCGATACCTCGCAGAATACGAGCACTGCGACGGTGGTACTGCTGGATATATCGCATTCGATGATTTTGTACGGTGAGGATCGTATCACGCCCGCCAAGCAGGTGGCGATGGCTTTTGCCGAGATGATCATGACCAAGTACCCGCACGACAGCCTCAATATTGTGCTGTTCGGCGACGACGCCCGCGAAGTGCAGGTTAAAGACCTGCCATACGTCGGCGTTGGGCCGTACATGACCAACACCAAGGCCGGGCTTCAGATGGCGCGCAACATTCTTCTGCGACGCAAGAACGCCAACAAGCAGATTTTTATGATCACCGACGGTAAACCATCGATGATCGTTCGCAATACCGGTCGGGTGTATAAAAATCCGGTCGGCCTCGACCCGGTGATAGTGAACCGTACTCTCGACGAAGCAATCGTTTGCCGCAAGAAGAAGATCCCGATCACGACGTTCATGATTACTGACGATCCGTATCTTCAGGAGTTCGTGCGCAAGCTGACGGAGCTGAACCGAGGCCGGGCGTACTTTTCATCGGCTCAGAACCTGGGCAGTTATATTTTTTATGATTTCATGACTCACCGCCGCAAAAGCCGGTGAGAATGGGGGATATCATTCTCCGCAGTCCGGGGCGGGGCCGTGGGGATCGCCGTACACGAAATCTATCAGGTACAAAATATCAATGAGATTGACGTCACCGT
>CAZMWI010000124.1:0-9225 GCA_964569945.1 uncultured Ignavibacteriaceae bacterium | reverse complement strand
ATCAGGTGCCGGGCCGGGCGGAGTCCCGTAAACATGATCGATCAAAAATAAAATGTCGAGCACATCCAGGTTGCCGTCGGCGTTGACATCCCCGCAACAGGCGCGGACGTTGAAATATACCGTACAATAGGTCGTGTCCTCGGCCAGGTCGCTGAAGCCGGCAATCACTTCATATAGGGCGTTGCCGTCATTTCCATTATCAACGAATGTAATCAAATGATTCGTGCCGCTGATAAAGGCTCGTCCCCCGGCATCATCGACAAGATCATAGGATATTACATCGCCCGAGTTGACATCGGTAACCTGAAACGGGAATTGAACCGCTGTACCTATGCAACAATCCACGGTATCGCCGCAGTTATAAGCTGTTACAGTGGGCGGGGTGTTTTTTATATTCAATGTAAAACTGCAGGAATTCTCGGTTACGGCATGATCATACTCCAGCGAGTACGGATCAGTGATTTTAATTTGTACATCATGTGTCCCCAGCATATCGTAGCCGGCATCGAATGCCCACTCTATAAAAGCTCCCCCTTGATCATTCCCAACGGAATCAGTTATGGTGACATCTCCAAAACTGGCCGATGTCCCGGTCAGCAGAGTATTATCAGACTTGGTATAATTATCGAGTCCGACTTCCATAAGAATGGTATCGATTATTCCGGTTCCCCAGTCCACGTCCAGTGTTTCAGGAGGACACCCGGAAACAAACCATGGCGGTGAAGTTAGATCATAATCACTTGAAATTTGGGCACAATACGGCCCTCCAAATGGAGTTTGAGGAAACCAAATCCAGTCCGACAGCCACCCCCAATCACTGCTTATAGAATCTATGCAAATTTCGCCCGTATCATCACCGGCGCTGGCATGAAATACATAGACAAGAAGTTCTCCTTCATTTGCACCCCAGCCGTTTTCAGTCGTGGCTGTTACTTGATTAATCGAATCGGGAAGTATTCCGTCCCAGGCCTCCACACTCGGGATTCTAACCGTGTTCAGAGTGGTAAACCGATAATCACCGGGGGCAAATCCATTTAAAATTTCGAGAGCACCTCCGGTCACCGGCTGGCCCCCGGCATTAACCCAATAAATCTGCGGGCCGGTTATTCTAAATGGAAAATTGAACCCGTTAATCTGCGAACCACCCGGTCCGTTGTTCATATACATTTCAATCGTAAAATACCTGTTGGTGGGCAAATTCCCTGAATGAAACCTGCTATCGAATTCTACCCTGAATTCGACGGCAGACGCGGCGACACTTAAAACCATAACGATAGCGGCCGCGAAATAGAATTTTCTGGACATTTTAGCCTCCCAAATGCTTTGCCGAAATTGACTGATTCGGCTGACATGTTACTATTAAAAGATACGGAATTTTAAAAATGGGTCAAGGTTAATTAACAATCGAGGACCATAATATCTAATAACGCAAGCGATTATTTTCCTTTGATTTGTAGCGGTTCCTATCAAATTAAAAAACCTGTTGAAAAACTTTTGAAAATCCCTATTTTTATGGTTTATATTTTTTCGAGGAATTGAGGATTATGAAAGTACTGGTTATTGGTTCCGGAGGACGCGAGCACGCCCTGGCGTGGAAACTGCGCGGCTCCCGGCTTGTCAAAAAAGTATTCGTCGCCCCCGGTAACGCCGGTATCGGACTGATCGCCGAATGTGTCAACATCAAGGCCGATGACATCAAAGGTCTGGCGGATTTTGCGGCCAAAAATAAAATCGCCCTGACCGTGGTGGGTCCGGAACAGCCGCTTACTGCGGGCATTGTCGATGAATTCACGAAGCGCAAACTGCGCGTAATCGGCCCCGTCAAGGCGGCTGCCCAAATCGAAGGCTCCAAAGCTTTTGCCAAAGAGTTCATGCGCAAATATCATATCCCGACCGCTCCGTTCCAGGTTTTCGAAGATGCCAATGAAGCGATTTCGTTCATAAAATCATCGCAAATGCCGATTGTAATCAAGGCCGATGGCCTCGCTGCCGGTAAGGGCGTCATTGTTGCTTCCACCCTTGAAGAGGCGATTGAGGCAATCAATCATATTATGGTCGAAAAGGTTTTCGGCGCGGCCGGAGACAAGGTTGTCATTGAAACCTGTCTGGAGGGTCAGGAACTGTCCATGATGTGCTTCACCGATGGTAAAACGGTCAAGGTCATGCTGCCGTCGCAGGATCACAAACAAATCGGCGAAGGCGATACCGGGCCTAATACCGGCGGGATGGGTGCCTATTGCCCGGTGCCGTTTGTCGATGATTCCATCAGGAATTTTGTGGTTGAACATATTCTGGAGCCGGCGGTCCGGGGTATGGCGTCCGAGGGCCATCCTTATAAGGGCATTCTTTATGCCGGCTTGATGATTACGCCGTCGGGTCCGAAAGTTATGGAATTCAACTGCCGTTTTGGCGACCCGGAAACGCAAGCGGTTTTGTCACTTTTGAAATCGGATCTGGCCGATATATTTGTCGCCATGATCGACGGCAACCTTGATGCGTTCGGTGACCTGAAATGGGATGACGGCGCTTCGGCATGTGTAATTCTGGCGTCTCGCGGATATCCTCAAAAGGCGGAAACCGGCAAGCGGATATATGGTTTAAGAAACTATAGCGATAAAAAGTGCTATCTATTCCATTCCGGGACACGCAAAGATGGCAAGTATTGGCTTACCGATGGTGGCCGCGTTGTAGGCGTAACCGGGACGGATAAGGACCTGAAATCGGCTTTGAACCGAGCTTATGAAGTGGTCGAAAATATAACCTTTGACGGCATGTATTTCAGAAACGATATCGGTTCCAAAGCCGGCGCAAAATTCGAAAAGATCGGGGTTTAAAATATGCCTAAAGTGCTTATCTTGATCGGATCAAAATCGGACCAGGAATATGCGGACGCCTGCAGCGGGGTATTAAAAGACCTCGGGATTGAAAATTCCATGGAAGTTTCATCGGCGCACCGTCAGCCGGACCGAACCGATGACCTTGCCAAAAATGCCGCACAAAACGGCTTTGAGGTCGTTATATGTATGGCCGGGATGGCGGCGGCGCTGCCCGGTGTGGTAGCCGCGCGAACCAAACTTCCGGTAATCGGCGTGCCTCTTCCGGCGTCTCTGGACGGCATGGATTCGCTTCTGGCGATAGCCCAGATGCCGTCGGGCGTTCCGGTAGCGACTATGGCGATTGGCAAGGCCGGGGCGAAAAATGCTGCTTTTCTGGCGGCCCGGATACTGGGCATAAAATATCCCGATATTGCCGCCAAACTGTAACGGCCATTTTTTTAAACGCCCGGGCGGGCAAAATTGTAGAATATTAAAAGAACCGAAAGGAGATAAACGCATGACTCGAATTGGAAACCTGAAGCTGGCAACCTATCCCCTCATGCTATTAATCTTCCTGATTGCAACTGTCGCCAGAGCCGACACAGAAAAGGCCAAAGAGCATTTTAATATGGCGTTGAAAGCGCAGCAGGAAGGTAAAGACAGTCTGGCATTCGGAGAATATATCAACGCCGTAAACGAAGATGGCAATTTCCTGGACGCACGGATAAATCTCGGTTCGATGTATTTCGGGCAGGATAAATATTCCGAGGCTGAAGAGCAGTTTCGCAAGGCGTCTGAAATCGACCCTACCAGTGCCGATGCCTGGACGAATCTCGGATTGACCTATTTCAAGGAACGCAAATATCTTGATGCGGAACAATCAATCAAGAAAGCGCTCGAACTTGATAAAACCAATGTCGAACTGAACAAGGATCTGGGCCGAATCTATATGGTCCAGAAAAACTGGCCGGCCCTGGTTGACGTGATGACAAAATATACTTCGACCGTCACCAACGATTATCTCAGCTATTATCTGCTGGGTAAGGGGTATCAAAAGCTTAAAAAATATCCCGAGGCAATAGAGGCTTATACGAAGTCGACCAAGCTTAAAGGCGATTATTTCAATTCGTTTAACAGCCTCGGTCAGATCTATCAGGCCCAGGAGAAATATCCCCAGGCTTATCAGATGTTCAAAAAGGCCGCCGAGATCAATCCCGACAACTACCTGGCCCATTATAATCTGGCGATCGCCTACGAGCACGACAATCAGGACAAAGTCGATCAGGTCATTGCCAACTGGCAGAAATTCATAAAAGTTGCCAAGAAAAATCCAAGAGCCAAGGAACTTATAGCTCCGGCCGAGGATCACTTGAAAGAACTGCAGGCGCTTAAAGAATACGAGAAAAACGAAGGGTAATAAATATTAGGAACCCCGGCCCGGCCGGGGTTCTTTGTTTTATCGTTAAATCCGGATAACAGGTTGCTGGAAAAACTTAAAACTCCGATTGCCTGCACCAAGCTCGGGCTCGGTTTCAATATTTTCCTGCTAATCCTGAAATTAGTGGGAGGGATCTGGGGGCGATCTCAGGCGTTGCTGGCCGACGCTTTAAATTCTCTATTAGATATCGTCGCCAATATCGTTGTCTGGCTGGGCATAAAGATAGCCGAAAGACCGCCTGACCGGGAGCACCCGTACGGCCATGGAAATGCCGACAACCTCGCGGCGATATTCGTTGCGATAGTGCTGTTTATTACGGGCGCTTATATAGGCCGCGAAGCCTTCAGCACCATCATAGAAAAAAACTATGCGACGCCAAATATCATAGCCACTCTTGCGGCCATTATTACCATATTAATCAAACTATCGCTTTACAGGTTTACGGTTAAAATCGGTCGGGAATATCGCTCCCCGGCCGTGATTGCCAACGCCCAGGATCATCGTTCGGACGTGCTAATATCACTGGGGGCCCTTATCGGTATTATAGTCGCACAACTGGGTTACCCCATCCTCGATCCGATAGCCGGGTTGTACATTGCCATATCTATACTCCGGCAATCGGTTAAAATATTGCGCGAAAATGTCGGCACCCTGATGGTTTCATCGCCAGGATCGGATTTGGAAAAAGAACTTAAAGAATATATATCGAATTTAAGCGAGGTGCAGAAAGTCGCGTGGATAAAGGGCCGCGCGGTCGGGTCGGGGTATTATATCGACGCTGCGATTTGCGTGCGAGGCGACATGACTGTCAGCCGGGGACACGAAATTGCACACGATATAGGAACAGCCGTTAAAGCCGCGTTTCCGACTATTCTCGACGTGCTGGTCCATATTGAACCCGATTCCGATTATTGAGGCCAGAGTCGCGCGGCAGTTTTTTAACCTTGACAAATGACGGGATCGCGATATTTTTTAATTGAGAACTAAGAGAGTTTCTCTTTGGTTTCCATGGACATGTCTCCTATCCCCTCTTGTCCAACCAAAGAAAACTCTCTTTTTAATTCGCGAATAATTCCAATGACAAAAAGTAACCCCCGAAGCGGCCTACGGGGTTGACCGCAACGGGGGCTTGTATGTGAGGGCTTTGTCGTCGTCAAATGCGACTATTATTGATCGAACTCCACTTTTTCAAAATCATACCAATCGACCATAACACCTTCTTTGTCATTTCCCTCGAAGATAAAAATACCCTTGTTGTCGTCGTCGACATCGTTCGAATCCCTCAGACGAAATTCTCGGCCGTCTTTGAGTTTGACAATACTGCTGCTGCGGGATCTTCTTTCGATCGACGCAATATTGCCGAATTCGATGTCCATATCGACGTCGTTACATTTACCATCCAAAAGTTCCCAGGTGTATTCTTCGTCGTCGTCCCATTTAATGCGGCCGGTATACTTGTCTCCGCCTTCGGTATAAACGGTCCCGTGCAGGAGCTTGCCGCCATCGAAATCGCTGTATTTTGGTTCGGGCGGACCATCACTGAACTGAATACCATCGAATTCGTCCCAATCGACGGTGATACGTCCGAGACCTTTATCGAAAATACAAATTCCCCGATTGCCGCTGTCGATATCATTTGATTCGGTTAGCCTCATCTCGTTGCCGCTTTTAAGGGTAACGATGGCACTGTTCGACGAGCGTCTTTCTATTTTTTCGATTTTATCGAATTCGATTTTTCTCTTACGGCTCGATTCGCGGCCGTCGAGAATATCGCCACCGAAAATCTCGTCGATGTCCCAGGTAATAAATCCGGTGAAGTCATCGCCGCGACGGGTCAAGACTTTGCCGTAAAGCCTTTTGCCGAAGCCTTCTTCGTTCGGTGCGTCCATAAATTCGACCTTATCTATATCGGACCAGTACAGTTCCAGTTCGCCTTCCTTCTTATCCTTAATGAGGATTTCTCTGATATCATCGCCGATATCGGTCGAACCTCTTTCGAGGTAAACCTCTTCCCCTGATTTCAGTACCAGTGTAGCTTCATCACTGCCATCGGGAATGATGGTCTTGATATGACCCATCTCTATTCCGGATTCGGCAGCGTCGACGTTGAAAAAGCTGCCGTCGTTTTCATCATATACCGTCAGTCCGAAAATGGAAATACGGCGGTCGCGACGTCCGTGATCACGGTAATAGCGCTTGCCACGTTCGCGGTCGAGTTCCTTGGTGCCGTCGAGTATGTCGTGCCAGGACCCTTCGTTCTTATCCCAACGAATGAACCCTTCGAAAACTTCATCATCGGTCGTGTATATTTTCCCGTAAAGCTCTCCGCTTCCGGCGGACGCCGTCGCGCAAATCATGAATACGAAAACCCCGAACCCCAGCAATAGCATTACTGATTTCATAGTTTACCTCGCGTAGACGGATATTTATTCGCTTTTTCAATTTGACGGCGGAAAAAAGATAAAGTTGCAATTAATTGCGGAATATGGGGATAATGGCGAGATTTTATTTCCCGGTATGCACTACTTGAGAAGCAGCATTTTGCGGACCTGACGAGTTGAGCCGCCGCTAAGTTTATAGAAATATATTCCGCTTGGAGCAGTTTTGGAATTTCCGAGACGGCCATCCCAGGAAACTTCGTGATGTCCCGCAGCCAGGCTACCAAAATCGAATTCCCTGACTATCTGGCCGAGGATGTTTAATATTTCCAGCTTTACCTGAGACCTTTTATCCAGAACAAAGGCAATTGTGGTACCGGCATTAAACGGATTAGGATAATTTTGATTCAATTCCATATTATCGGGGAGCAAATCCCAATCATCATCGACCGCCGTCGGGTGTCCCACAAACAGGGATCCGACTTTTATGCCGGGGTAGTTCTTGACCAATGTAGTATCGAGAATATAGGCACCGGAACTGTCCGAATACAGAGTATCGAGCAGGGCGACAGCATTGGTGTCACGAGCCGTATAAAACAGATTGCCGAGAAACCATCTCCCCGGAAACAGTGCTTCCGAGTCGAAAATAGGCGGACTCAGACGAAAACCGAATTCACCTACCGCGGCGCCGCTGAACTCCTGATAGAAATCGACTCCGGGCGGCCAGTTGCCTCTGCTGAATACAAGTGAATCCAGATGGACGATATTGCTGTCCGAAGCAAACGGTACATAACCGGCCTTGGCCGGTTCCAGAAAGTCGATATATATTGGAACCACGCCGATCATACCGGGCATGGTATTGCTGTTCAAAAAGATAATGCTGTCTCCGGATGAAAGATACAGGTTTACCGGTACCGTCACAGAGACATTAAACGATGCACTGTCATAAATATCGATATGAGTCGAATAATATCCCGAACTCAAATTTCCCGTGTTAACACCGACCGAGATGACGTCGTCATCGGTCCCGTTGGTTTTATCGATGCTGAGCCAGATCGAATTTTCGACCGCCGTCCAGTCCAGACTTCCCGTGGCACCGTTTATTACGGTTAACTGTTTTATGGGACTTTCACCAATCACGGCAAAGAAATCCAGTTGATCGGGTATGACGGCCAGGTACGGTTTATTGTCGACCACGTTCAACTCAACCCAGCACGTTTCAGGTGAATTGGCCGCTTCGGTCGAGACAACTTCCACCGGTGCCCAATAGTCGCCGGGATCAAGATTGAAAATCGAAACGCCAAGTTCCAGGCTATCGCCCTCGGCACCCGACGATGCACCAAATATATCCAGCCAGTCGGCGGATTCCGATGCCTGCCAGGTCAGTGTACCTGAGCCAGAGTTCGATATTAGTATTTTCTGATTATCCGGATCACCGACCGCCGCGTGGGCATTGAATATCAGTGTATCCGGGAATATATCTATCAGCGGTGAAGATACGGTCAGGCGGACCGGTATTATTACAGTCGAGTCGTTCTGGCTGATATTGATGAGCCTTATCTGCCCGTAATAATCGCCGTTACCCAATGTATTGTCGAGTACCTCGACAGAAAATGTATCCGGTGTAGTCCCCGAGTTTGGTGTAACTGTCAACCAGCTAACATTAGTCGTGGCGCACCAATCAAGGGCTCCGTAACCGGCATTGGTGACATAGACGTCGACCGGATCCGGTGGCGGTTGTCCGTACTCCATTTCGAAAGTAATCTCATCGACGCTGGGCACGAGCGAAGGATCGTTGTACTTTATAATAGAAGCATAAATATCAAAATTCCCGCTGCGATAGTCGGACCAGGTGGCGAACATTTTAAAACCGTCGGCAGCGATATCCGGTTGCAATTGTTTGCCTGTCACTTCCTGTGACAAAAGAAAACTGCTCGGAGCGAACACCCCGCGATAGTCAATAATTCTGGCGCGAACATCCCAGTTATCCGAAGTCGAGTCGGCCCACGCCACACAGACATTGCCCATGGCATCGGCACAGATAGCGCAATCGCGCTGAGGGCGACCGCCGTCGATCCCGACGACCTTTACCGAGGCTTCGAGCGGTGTGCCATCGGCGGCATAGCGCCGAACATATATATCCGGGTTGGCCGGATAAATCCCGTTGCGCCAGTCGGTCCAGGCAACGAAGAACCGACCGTTGATATCGGCCGCGATAGCCGGAAAAGCCTGGCGCTTGCCGGTAGCATCATCGTTGACCATAAAATTGACCCCGACCGGATCTACTGATTGGTCGAAGCGTTGAGCGTAGATATCGTCATCTCCGTTCCGATTGTCGTACCACGCCACGACAAAACCACCGTCGGCCAGCGCCGCCACGCGCGGGGCGTGCTGGGCGGCTTTGGCGATATCATCGTTGATAATGAAATTCCCCTCGACCATCTGTCCGTCGGACGTTACAATCTGACCGTATATATCCCAGTTTTTATTACGATAATCCGACCATACTGCGACAAATGAGCCGTTAGTCAAAACGGCAATATCGGCGGACTCACGGGTGGAGTCGGGAGCCAGTGCGGTGATTTCGATATTA
>CAZMWI010000123.1:0-9474 GCA_964569945.1 uncultured Ignavibacteriaceae bacterium | reverse complement strand
GAAGGAAACCCCGGACCGACTGAGCGTAATTCCGTACATAAAAAAATACGCCATCAGGGATTCGCGAAGTCCTGAACGTAGTGAAGGAAACCCCGGACCGACTGAGCGTAATTCCGTACATAAAAAAATACGCCATCAGGGATTCGAACCCCGGACCGACTGATTAAGAGTCAGCTGCTCTACCAACTGAGCTAATGGCGCATTCTTACAAATTTTTGAGGGTGGAAGGGATCGAACCTTCGACCACCTGCTTAAAAGGCAGATGCTCTACCACTGAGCTACACCCCCGGCCTCAAAGGCGAATCACATTATAAAAAAAGCCGAGGATATGTCAACATCCTTTTTGCCCTATTTGACGATATCCACCAATTCGACATCGAAAATGAGGGTCGCATTGGGCGGGATAACTCCGGGATAGCCTTTCTTGCCATAAGCCAGTTCCGGCGGAATCGTCAGCTTGCGCTTCTCACCAACCTTCATGTCCAGCAAAGCCTCGTCCCAGCCCTTGATAACTTTGCCAACGCCGACCTGAAACTGAAGCGGCTCGCCGCGGTCGACCGAGCTGTCGAATTTCTTGCCGTCGACCAGCCAGCCGGTGTAATGGGCTTTGACTATATCGCCCTTTTTCGGGGTCGGGCCGGTACCCTCTTTCAACACGATGTATTTCAAACCCGATTTGGTCGTGATTTCCTTCTGCGCGGCTTCTTCTTTTTTGGCCGACGCGCTGTCGGCAGGCATATCCTTGGATTCCGAAGTCATAGCGGTACTTTCTTTTGTGTCTTTTTTAACTGCTTTGGTGGAGTCCGACATATCGGCAAAAGCCGTCCCGAACAAGAAAAGCAGCGTCAACGTCACCAGTGTAAATTTAAGCACGATTATTCCTCCCCGCAAAAAATTAAGGGTGAACAAATCCAATATATTATATACGTCAGGATTTGTCCACCCTCAAAAACAATCGTGTATATCGTCTATATCAGCTTCCCAGCAGTTCCTTTTCGTATTGGTCAACCAGTTCCTTGAGAACCTTGAAAACGTTGTTGACCGGTTCGGGCGAGGTCATATCGATGCCGGCTTTCTTTAGAATGTCGATCGGGTAGGCCGACGAGCCGGTTTTGATAAACTGCAGGTACGCCTCTTTCGCCCCTGGCTTGCCGTCGAGAATCATCTGCGACAGCATCTGCGACGCGGCATAACTGGTGGCGTACTGGTAGACATAGAACTCGCGATAAAAATGACTGATACGAAGGCAGCCGATGTCGTTGATCGGCATCAGATTCACGTCGGGCCCTTCGTATTTTTCGAAAATATCGCGGTACATCGCGCGCATCGACTCGGCCGTCAAAGCGCCGCCGCTTTCGACCGTCTCGTGCGCCTTCAGCTCGAATTCGGTAAACATCACCTGCGTGAAGAACGTCCCGATGATCTGCTGAATGTAATAATCGAGCAGGTATAACCGCTCTTTCTTGCTCTTGGAATTTTTCAGCAGGTATTTGAGCATGATCGATTCGTTGCAGGTCGACGCCACCTCGGCGCAGAACAGCGAATGACCGGCGTAGATGTACGGTTCGTTCTTGTTCGTGTAATAACCGTGCATAGCGTGACCCATCTCGTGGGCCAGTGTCGACACCGAATTGAGCGTCCCGTTGTAGTTGAGAAGCATCACCGGGTGGACGGTATAGGTTCCCCAGGAGTACGCGCCGGTGCCCTTGGCTTTGGTTTCGTAGACGTCGATCCAGCGCGAATCGAAAGCCTTCTTGACATTGTCCAGATAATCCTGTCCGAGCGGCTTGAGCGCCGTCAGGACCATTTTCTGGGCGGTTGGGTAATCGTAGTTTATGTCCGGTTTTTCGACCAGCGGGATATACAAATCGTACTTGTACAGCGTGTCGTAGCCGAGGACTTTCTTACGCAGCGCGTTGTATTTATAAATTATGGGCAGATTATCGTTGGTAGCCTGGACGAGATTCGTAACGACCGCTTCGGGGATATCATTGCCGAACAGCGAACTGGCCAGGCACGATTTATAATCGCGGGCCTGGGCGGAGAAATAATCCGACTGAACTGAGGCCGCCAGGGTGGCGCCGAGGCTATTCTGGACTCTGGCGTAGGCGCTGTCGTAGGCCGTCGCCGCGCGTTTTCTCATTTCACGGCTGCCTTCGTCGAGAATCCGGCTATACCGTTCGGGGGTCAGTTCGATTTCGGAGCCGTCGGTATCTTTAATGGTACCGTAATTCATGTCGGCGGTTTCCAGCATGTTGAAAATATTGCTGGGCGTACGCATCATTGGCGAGGCCATCGCCAGCACTTTTTCCACTTCGGGCGACATGATGTGCGCCTTGCGGCGGATCAGGTCTTCGAGATAGAAGCGGTACACGCCGAGGCGTTTATTGGAATCGATAAACTGCTCGAGCTTGTCGTTGTCGATCTGAAGAATTTCCGGCTCGGCGTACGACGTAACCTGATTGAACTGCGAAAGTAGCCCGTACACGCGCTGGCTCATCTCCTGATACTTACTGATGCGGTTGTCTTCGTCCCGTTTGAGATTGGCGAAAACATATAACCGGTGCCAGTACATGCCGATGGAATCGGCGCGTTCCAGGTATTCGGCCAGTTCATCCGATGATTCCCCGAGATGACTTTCGTACTTGGCCATAGACGGGATCACTTCTTTGAGGCTGGCAAGGTGCGCTTCCCAGTCTTCATCGCTGGCGTAGAAATCGGTCAAATCCCATTTGTATTGATCCTCGATCTGATCGCGGGTCGGAACTTCATCGACCTGCGCCACAACCGAGGAGTTCCACATCGCGACCAGCATCAGCATGACAAACAGACCGGCCAGGACGCGGAAACCATGGTGCTTGGACATTAACATTCCTCCTGTTTATTTCATTGGAAAAACGGATTTATAGCGTTTTCGGTGGCAGGCATAAATCCATCCATTATTGAGGATTACGTTTAAATTCAAATAAGGTTTAAAGATATACCAACATTTGTTTATATCAAGCCATATAATTGGCGGTCTTGTGGCAGGGATGCCCAAATATTCCAACGCCCGGATTTCGAGACACAATATATAGAAGCGGCCATAAAAAGGCTGTTTTACGGGTTTTGGGCCGGCGAAATTTTATCCAAAAAATCACGATTTATGCCCCCCTTTGAGGCAAATACCTATTGACAAACCCCGGAAAATTTCTAAAATAGACTGACATTGTGAACTTGTGAAATTTTTAACAAACTATTTTGCGATACTAAAACACAATCTGATTAGGAGTTACTATGAACCAGTATCTTCAAAACCTTCTGGAGACTACAAAAGCCAAGAATCCGGCACAGCCGGAATTCATGCAGGCTGTGGAAGAGGTCCTGGGTACACTCGGTCCGGTACTGGACAAGCACCCTGAATATGTCGAAGCCAAAATCGTTGATCGCATTGTCGAACCGGAACGCGTTCTCATGTTTCGTGTACCGTGGCTCGATGACAACGGTCAGGTTCAGGTTAATCGCGGATTCCGCGTCGAGTTCAACAGCGCCATCGGCCCGTACAAAGGCGGCCTGCGCTTTCACCCCAGTGTCAATCTGGGTATCCTGAAGTTTTTGGGTTTCGAACAGGTTTTCAAAAACAGCCTGACCACCCTGCCCATGGGCGGTGGTAAGGGCGGTTCCGATTTCGATCCCAAAGGTAAGTCCGATAACGAAGTGATGAAATTCTGTCAGAGCTTCATGACCGAACTGTGCCGTCACATCGGCCCGAACACCGACGTTCCCGCCGGTGACATCGGTGTCGGTGGTCGTGAAATCGGTTTCATGTTCGGACAGTACAAACGTATCCGCAACGCTTTCGAAGGCGTCCTGACCGGTAAAGGCATGAACTGGGGCGGCTCCCTGATTCGTCCGGAAGCCACCGGTTACGGCACGGTCTACTTCGCCGAAGAAATGCTCAAGACTCGCGGCAAATCCTACGCCGGTCTCAAGGTGTCCGTCTCGGGTTCCGGTAACGTCGCGCAGTACGCGGTCGAGAAAGTCAACGAACTCGGCGGCAAAGTCGTCACCCTGTCCGACTCGAACGGTTACATCGTCGACGAGGAAGGTATTTCCAACGAGAAGCTGGCCTTCGTATTCGAACTGAAAAATGTCAAGCGCGGTCGTATCAAAGAATACGCCGACAAGTTCAAATCAGCCAAGTACTTTGAAGGCACCGGTGTCTGGAACGTCCCGGTCGACGTCGCTCTTCCCTGCGCCACCCAGAACGAACTCAACGGCGACGACGCCAAGACCCTTCTCAAGAACGGTTGCTTCTGTGTTGCCGAAGGCGCCAACATGCCTTCGACCATTGAAGCCGTCGATGCCTTTATCGATGCCAAGATTCTCTATGGTCCCGGTAAAGCCGCCAACGCCGGTGGTGTGGCCACGTCCGGTCTGGAAATGTCGCAGAACAGCCTGCGTCTGTCCTGGACCCGCAAAGAGGTCGACACCAGATTGCACAACATCATGATTTCGATTCATGACGCCTGCAAGAATACGTCCGAGGAATTCGGTCATCCGGGCAATTATGTCATGGGTGCGAACATCGCCGGATTCCGCAAGGTCGCCGATGCCATGCTGGATCAGGGCCTTGTGTAATTAAGACGTTACGTGCTTTATATACACGAAGCGGGAGTCATCAGGCTCCCGCTTTTTTATTTGTACTAAACCAAATGTCAGCAATAATGTCATTCCCGACTTGATCGGGAATCCATCTTGGTTTCAAATTTTGTAACCTGCGCAACAGGAGGTTGGTTATGAATATGCATCTGCGTAAGGAACCCCACCCTAAAGGGTGGGCCACCCGGGATCGGAACCCGATCTACTTTTATCTTTTGCGTTGTATGGCGGCAATTCTATTTAGGCCGATAATCAGAACATGAAATCAATTCGTCGCCTGAACATTTATGCTTTGCTTCTTGTCCTGCTCCAGGCCGGCTGCGGGTATATCCCGGAAAAGGTCGATGTTAATGACCCCCGCGTTAAAGTCCTGCTCGATGCGGCGGATAAATTCGACCGAACCGCCTATAGCTTTACCTCCATCCCCAAGGACGCCGAGTACAGGCTCGAACTCAGAAATAACAAGCCGGAGCCATTCGGTCATTGCAATTATGACGCGATGCTTCACATATCCGGTCGAACGTCCCGTACTATCGCTTTTAAGAAAGCGGATAGCGGATTTGTGTGGGTAGGTGAACAAGAAGGACTAAAGGGTCCGAAGGTTTATACCGGCGTTGATGGCACCTTTAATGAAGAAATTGTTTTGACTTACGATACCGTTGAAATTTCTGGGAGTGAATTGAATAAGCTCGATATTCAATATTACGGTGAAGACCCGAGATTGACAAGAAAGCCGGGCGATGTTCTTTCACCGGAAGACATCCTGCCCGTGCTTAAAGAGTGGGGCTATTAATTTAATGGACTTTTGTGCCTGATCTATTACCTTCGTGTTTATTGCATTCAATCGGGGAAACGCTTTGACCGACCGGAAACAACAATTTCAGGATTTGGCCGGGACATATCAAAAATGCCGGCCATCGTACCCGGATGAAATATTCCGGACTCTGCACCGCTACGTCTCCGATGCCAAACTCTCGACCCGGCGTATCATCGATGTCGGTTCCGGCACCGGTATCTCGACCCGTCTTCTGGCTCAGAATTTCGGATCGCAATACAAAATCATCGGCGTCGAGCCGGGCAAATCCATGCTCGAACAGGCAAATGCCAGCTCGGCAGAATTTCCAAATATAACCTTCGTCAACGGCGCGGCGGAAAACCTTCCGATAAGGGCCGCCTCCGCCGAACTGGTGACCGTAGCACAGGCGGCCCACTGGTTCGACCGTCCCCTGTTTTATACCGAAGCCGCGCGTGTCCTCGAACCCGGCGGCTATTTAGGCATCATGCAAAACAACCGCCGCTGGGATGAAGACAAATTCCAGGGCCTTTTCGAGGACTTTCTCGAGAAGTACAGCCCGAACTATACCCGCTATTACCGCAGTTTCGATTTTCTCGGGGAAATGCAGAATCACGATGGTTTTGTCAGCGCCGAAAAAATTGTCGGGCGGTGGGAGCGGACCATGACCGCCGACGAATTTGTCGGGCTATGCCTGTCGACAACATACATCGATCGCATCGTAAAAAAACTCGGCCGCGATGAGACGGTCGATCTCATCCGAAAACTGATCTCGGACCATCACCAACCCGGCCAGCCGGTCATTGTCCCCTACCGTACCGAACTCTATCTCGCTCGCCGCAACGATTGACAGCGGCGTATCCTATTGATATATTGACAGCCTGCCGAAACAGGGTATATGCATATGAACAATAGACCGGTCATAAATCTCAAGAGCTACGAAACTCGATTCGCCCAGTTCGATTCGCTGATGCGGTTTCGTATCAAAAATATTCTGTTTGTCGCATCGCTGTACGACGCCTATATCCTCGAAGAAGACGGCCAGCTGGCCGAACTGGTGTCCAGCCGGTTTGTTGAACTGAACCTGTCGCTTGCGCCGCACGTCAAGCGTGTCACGACCGGGCTTGAGGCTCTCAACCTATTGCGCGAGAACAACTATGACCTCGTGATCGTCTTTCGCGGACTGAGCGATATCGACCTCGCCTCATTCGCCACTGAAAGCAAAAGGATAAATCCCGATATACCGGTGGCGCTTCTGGCTTTCCACGCCCGCGAACTGGAAGTGCTCGAACATGGCTTTCCGGTCGGGGCCATCGACAAAGCCTTCTTCTGGACCGGCGACGTCAACATCGTCCTGACCATTGTCAAGCATTTCGAGGACAGGCGCAATGTGGACCATGATACCAAACTGCTCGGGGTGCGGGTGATAATTGTTATCGAGGATTCGGTTCGGTTTTATTCGGCCTATCTGCCGCAGATATATTCGGAAATCCTTACTCAGACCCGCGCGCTGATAGCCGACGGTCTCAACCAGGCCGACAAAATTTTGCGCATGCGGGCCCGTCCCAAAATTCTCCTGGCCGATAATTTCGAAGAGGGCTGGGAGATGTTTTTGCGTTATAAGAAATTTTTACTCGGCGTCATATCCGACGTGCGCTACGTTCGTGACGGCAAGCTCGACGATACCGCCGGGATGGCGTTCGCTAAGCTGGCCCGCCTGGAAATTCCCGACCTCCCGATTTTGCTGCAATCTTCCGATCCCAAGTACAAGGGCCTGGCGCAATCGGCCGGGACGGCCTTCCTGAATAAAAACGCCCCCAATCTGTTAGGGCGACTGCGGACATTTATCAAGAATAATTTCGGATTCGGAGCGTTCGTGTTTCGTATGCCCGACGGCGGCGAAGTGGGACGCGCCGATGATTTCTATGAAATGGAGCAGGCGCTCCAGAAAATCCCCGCCGAATCGATTATATATCACGCCAACCGCAATCACTTTTCCAACTGGTTGATGGCTCGGACCGAGTTCGATCTCGCCGCACGTATCCGACCCCGCAAGGTGACCGAATTCAAAGACGCCGAGGAACTGCGCAATTTCCTGATCGAATCGTTTAAGGGCTTTCGTCGAGCCCAGCAGGCCGGGATTGTAACGGATTTCCGCCGCGACCAGTTCGAAGGTGAAGCCGCTTTCGTACGTATCGGCGAGGGATCGCTCGGCGGTAAGGGCCGCGGCCTGGCCTTTATCAACAGCCTGATGAGCCGATACAAGGTATTCGACGCCTTCGAGGGTTTCCGCGTGTCGGTCCCGCGTTCGACCGTGATCGCCACATCGGTCTTCGACAATTTCATGGAGGCTAACAACCTGTATGAATTCGCGCTCGAAGACAACGGCGATGCCGATATCGCCGCCGCCTTTTTGAAAGCCAAAATGCCGAAGGATACGCTTAACGATCTTAGAACATACCTGGAATCGACCAGGTATCCTCTGGCGGTACGGTCGTCGTCGCTCCTCGAGGATTCTCATTATCAGCCTTTCGCCGGGATTTTCATAACGCACATGCTGCCAAACAACCATGACAATATCAAAATCCGGCTCAAACGGCTCGAAGAAGCCATCAAGTACACGTACGCTTCGATATATTTCCGCAATTCCAAGAATTACATAGAGACCACCGGCAACCGGGTCGAGGAAGAAAAAATGGCCGTAATTCTTCAAAAAGTCGTCGGTGCGGAACGCGAAGGCGCGTACTATCCCGTCTTTTCCGGAATCGCACGGTCGTTCAACTTCTACCCGGTCGGCAACATGAAACCTGACGAGGGTGTCGCCTATATCGCGCTCGGTTTGGGCAAGACGGTGGTCGACGGCAGCAAATGCCTGCGCTTTTCGCCGTCACGGCCCCATGTCCTGCCGCAGTTCGCCACGACCAAAGACATGCTGACCAATTCGCAGAAGAATTTTTACGCCATCGACATGACCAAGCCCGACATGCACCCCGACGCCACCGGCGAAAGCAGCCTGATCAAACTCGACCTCGACCGCGCCGAAAAAGACGGGACGCTCAAATACGTCGGATCATCGTACTCCCGCCAGAACGACCGTGTCTACGACGGCATCGGGCGCGCAGGTGCACGGATCGTCACGTTCGCACCGATACTCAAATCGCGCAGCTATGCCATCGATGAAATCCTGCGCTTTCTTTTGCAGCTGGGTACCAACGCCATGGCCTGTCCGGTGGAAATCGAATTCGCCGCCGAGATGTCCGGCGAGACGGACAAGAAAAATAAGTTCTCGTTTCTCCAGATACGCCCGATGGGCCTCGAAATGGCCCATGAGGACATCTCCCTCGAAGATATGCCCGACGAGCGCGTCATCTGCCGGTGCAACCAGTCATTGTCGCACGGACGAATCAGCGGGCTGCGCGACATAATCATGATCCGCCCGGACAAATTCAACCGTTCCAATATGGTCAAAATGGCCCGACAAATCGGTAAGTACAATCAAAAAATGAAAGAAACGGGGCGGCAGTACTTACTTATCGGACCCGGCCGCTGGGGTTCGGCCGATCATTGGCTCGGGATACCGGTCGTCTGGGCCGAAATTTCCGCGGCGAGGGTGATTGTCGAAGCGGCCTACGGTGATTTTGTCGTGACGCCGTCGTACGGGACTCACTTCTTCCAGAACATAATTTCGCTCAACACGGGATATTTTACCATCACGCAGACGTTCCCGGATAACTATATCGATATGGACTGGCTTCTGGAGCAGCCGTACGAGGACCAGACCGGCAGCATTCGCCATATCGTTATCGAAAAACCGCTCGACATTTATATCGACGGCCGCGACGGCAAAGCTGTCATTCTCAAGCCTGCCTGATATATTTCTCTTGAAAACGCCGTAATTCGTCTTTGTTGAACCGCCATTCGGGAGTTATGAGAGAACCTTCAAATTCCGCCGGGTACCATGGATTGAGATCGGCGCTCTGAGGATTCTTCAAAACATGTACGTCCTGAGCGGGCATATAGCTTTGGGCGAGTATAAATAT
>CAZMWI010000122.1:0-9523 GCA_964569945.1 uncultured Ignavibacteriaceae bacterium | reverse complement strand
AATAATCCAGTTGCGGAATTCGTCTCGTCAACCCCGCCACTTTCGTATTAGATTGCCTAACAATATCTTACATAAATCCCTATCATCTCAATAGACAGAACTTCAAAATAAAAGGCGCATCTATAAGCGCCAAGTAGTGGGCAATTAGGCGACCCAGATGGTCAACCCCGGCTTCCAAATCTATCATGGCATCTATTAAGACCGCCTGCCAAACCGAAAAGTGCCTCTTAAATTGCGCCCGAAAATGTCCAAAAGGTTCTGACGACGGCCGGTCTTCTCGCAGAGCTAGTTTCCTTGGTCGTCTTTGACAAGCGTGAAATCCACTCCACTAATGACAGTTGCATTGCCTTCTATTTTGATCCGACGATGCGGAGGCACGAGAAGTCCCAATCGCGTCAGTTGACTCGATGAAACCCGCACGATGTAGCTTCCCGGTCGGACTCTGGAAAAAAGGTAGAATCCATCAAAGGCCGTCTTCACAGTTATTATCTCCGTTCCGGATGAATCTACAAGCTCCATGGCCACGTTCGAGACCGGCGTGACCGAGCTATTCTGGTCCAGGTACACTGTTCCATCAACCTCGCCGGTTGTGACAAGCGGGAACTCAACTCTGGCCACTGCGCCTGGTCGCGCCAAGACCGAAATGCCATCCATGGCAGGCATCCAGTATGGATCTTCAATACTCCCCTCATCGATGGTGATATTCGATGGTGTGAATGCCGGAAGGCCGGTTATAAGTGTGAATCCATCAGCGTCCGTCGTGTCAGCCAATCGCCCGTTATGCCGCAGCCTTATGTTGGGCAACGGCTCGTCGCCAGGACCGTATCGGCCGTCCTGGTTCTGATCCAAGAACACGCGTATGTCGGCAGCACCGCAATGGCCGATTTTTCTTGCGTCCATGTCCCATCGGCCGCTGTGCGGTTGTCGACTCAGGCTGAATGATAATGAGAGCCGGATGCTGAAGAGCTCCGTATGTTCGTACATTCCTTCCAGTGCATAGGTCAGGGCATCGAGACGGCGGACCAATCCGACGGTATACTTCCTCTGGTGATCCTGATGCAATTCCTGGTCTACGCCGAATCGTAACACCAGACTGGCTGGATATCCGTATTGTGCCTTTAGAGATACATTTGAAAAGCGGAGTTTTGGTGATGGATCATAATTTAGCTGTCCACGAAGTATGAAACGCTTTCGGCTTCCGCTTATCAAGAGAGAGCCATTGAACCGGGTCATCGTTTCCAAGCCGCCTCCGCGACTTATTGATCCTCCGATAGTGTGGGCAATCGATAGGCTGTAAACGAACATTGACAGGCGGTTCGATGCTCTCATATCGATTCGTGATGACTCGTGCCTCTCAAGCCGTCCGTCTAAACCGAATGAAGCGCGCGGCAGAAGTGAAAGAGGAACTCTTCCATACAGTCTAAAATTGCTTACACTATTAAGAGGATCACTCGTGTTGATCATCCACTCGCTGGAGTAATCGAAAAGCTGATAATGTTCCAATGTGAGATTATACCCCAGTGCGATAACCTGGCTGGACAACCGGAACGCCGTACCTCCGCCCGGCTGATTGTTGATGTCAAATTGTGAATATGTGCCCAGCAGCGCGGTGCGTAAGCCAACGCTGCTGTAGTAACGACGTCGTCCGCCGAATACGAGGCTGGCACCAGCCATCGTGAGAGACATCGACTGAGTAATGCCCCGTTCCAATCTCAGGAAATACCGACCCCGGGTATCGGATTCGGTCCTGCTAGCATCATTTTGGACGGGAAGCAGGTAGTCTCCCTGTCGATTTACGGCGAGCCGGTAGTACGACCGCCCGGGCCGAATCATCCCGGGACCCACCAGTACGCGTCGCACTTGCTCCCGCGTTTGACCCTGCGGACCATAAAATACCAAACGGAGGATATTCAAGCCAAACAGAAGAGGCACATCAGTGAATTCAAAGCGTCCATCAGCTCGGGACAAACGGAAGTCGAGCAAGGCCCCGTTACGATACAACTCAACTTCCCAACCTGGCAGCAGTTCCCCCTGCAGCGTCGTGCGATCAAACTGCGTGGCTCGATTCAGGGGAAAATTGGAAATGTCCAGTCCGATTCCGGCACCGCTTCGTGCGACAAGCGGAAATTCAGGAGTGAATATGTCTCCGAATGAATATGAGCGAGCCTTCAGCGGCCCGAGCATTTCACCATCAGGATCAGTTCGCCCCATCCCCAGCCTCGCAGTCGTCAGGGGATCTTCGTCGTCTCCGGAGAAAAATGTTGTTGAATTCATATAGAGCAAATCGCCGCTGACAAGACCACTGTAACGGAACGCCGTATTCCGGAGCGCCTGCCAGCGTCGCTGTTCAAACCAGGCATCCGCTTCTACAAGTGGCCAGGCAATAGGCCGGTACGGAGCGACAGTTTTTGGATATTCCGGGGATGCCATTGTACCTCGGTGTAGTCGCTCGTGAGCCTTGTCGCGTTCAAGGCGCTTTTCAACAGGCAGCGTTTCCTTTGAACTGATGTCGAGAACGAGCTGTGACAGATTATACTTGATCTCGATAGGGAACCAGTTCGCCAACAGCGCCGCGTCTACAAAGATACCGTCGGGATGAACCTCCACGAGCTTCGGGTCATACTGCGACAGCCGCCCCTCGACGCTCACCTCGCATCTGGAGACGTCGAGAGCAAACTGACGATTTAGCTCGAGGAACCAGCCAGTAGCCTGGCCGGACGCCCGATCCACAGATATCGCGAAGTCGAGGGCGTCGACGAAATCCTGCAGGGACAGTAGCACACCCCCCCTGTACATGTATCCGATGATGCTCTCACTGAGGACATATCGCCCCAGCCTCATTTCAAGGATTAACAGATCCTCATCGGATCTGTTTGCGGACGCATTCTGAGCGGGAGTCTGTTGACCGAGTTGTCCGCAGATTGCCGGTGGACCAAGCCACGCCAACAGGACGACGGCCAACATTCCCACCAGGCAGGCGTTTTTGCGTTGTCTTTGGACTGCCGAGCGACAGACCAGTTCCCGCGCGAGCGAACCCCCTTGCCCGATATCCGCAGTCTCTTTCACCGACTACGACTCCTTCAGGGGATTTTGAAGATGGTATCTGAGAGAGTCGCTCCGCCATCATCAGGTGTCGCGCGGTAGGTAATCATCAGATCCCCATTCTCCAGCATTACGTCCTCGGGTATCGTCAAAGGCAAATTTACTGTCCGACTCGGGTATGGGTAGAACACAGCAATGCCTCGCACTAATCCCACAATTCGGTCGTCGCCCTGCCCTTCCGGGACGAACGTGACGGTAATGTCCCCGTACACTGACCGGTCGCCGGATCTCTTCAGGCGCAGGCTCAGCGTGGGAGTCTCATCCGCGGTGTCGGGAACATGAAGACTGACATCCGAGAACTCGACGGTTGCAGAAAGATTCCCGTGGACGACAATTACAGGAATGGTAATAGCAAAAACTGTTGTGATTCGAACCTGTAAGTCACTCCCCCCCGGCTCCAGGTTCTCGATATTAGTACCTGCGTTATCAGGCGGAATGGCCTGAAACAACATATGAGAGCGATATTCTCCAGGTGACAGATCCGCAGGTTTTCGCAGCAGTAATCGGACAGTCTGTGAGGTTCCCGGCTCAAGAGTGACCTGCCGGGGTGAAAAACGGATCAACTTGTCTGCAAACGCCTCGCCAGACTCCGCCGATTCGATATCCTCATAAGCGCCATCCTCATTCATTCGCATATTCTTGAAGGATATGCGGTAGGTAACTGTGTCCGAGGAATGATTCGTCAGCACGATCTCATTACTCCGGTCGCGACCTTCCAGGACGATTCTGGTCGGAGAGACCGACAGGCCGCCTATATTCTGGGCTGAGGACCTTGTCGCGATTACTGTCAGAAGGACGATATACAATATGAACGCCTGCAAATAGGCGTACATCACCCCTGGCGTTCGAAGTATATTATGCGATAGCATTATTGGTTCCTCCCGCTGCTCAGTATGTTAGCACTTCTCAAGGTTGCCGAAGAAATGGCGCGAGCAGCTTCCCGATCGTCAGGGACCGGGAAGCCACTCGGCAACAAAAGACGCAAAGAGAGATGCGTTAGCCATTGATCCGGGACCGACAGACAACTAGTAGTTGGCCACCATCGTAATTAACGCGTCATGCGCCCCGGTAGCCACTCCCGGGTTAATACTCAGCAGGCCACCGATGTACACTTCCAGTTGGCCATTGATGTCCAAAATCTGTGGGCTGCTCTGACTAGTCTCGACGCTAAGCAGACTCAATTGTGGATCGGCGAAGTCGATTGTCACAGAAACAGTGTAGTTCACACTCGTGCTTGGCGGGCCCAAAATCTGAAATCTCCCACGACTTTCGTCGTTAGCGATGGGGTCTGTACTGGTAACATCCCCGAAATAGTGCGCTAAGGAGGACCCACCGGTGGCATCCAGCCACCACTGGGCCTCCGAACTTGACGGCGGAGTCAGCACACCAAATTCGAGAGGCGCCACTCCCAGGACCTCAAGAGGTTCATTAATCAAAACGCTTGCCGGGATGACGCCTTCCGCAGCGCGTATCGATGACATCGCCAGTAGAACTGCGGCAAACACCACAATACAGGAGCCGGCAATTCTAATTAATCGGTTCGTCTTCATTGCTTCGTTACTCCTCCTTTAATGTGTTCCCGTTACTTTCCCCCACTGCTGGTTTGGATCGATGCTCTCCAGCAAAAGAATCTCATCGGCACCTCCTTTCTATTGTCTGCAACCCGATTTTCCTGAGAGTCAACTGCACCACCTCGTACTTGAGGATTCATCATGGTCACATCAGTAATTCACTTTGAGGATAACCCTTCCGCGGTAGCTTCCCGTCAGAGCAGTCGTGGGCACGACCAGCGTCCCTCCGACAAACACGGAGTCAATCCCGTTTTGATTCAATCGGCCGGCCGTTCCCTCCGAGCCTGCAGTTGAACTATAGCCCAGCAAATCTATAACTTCCAATACGGTAACCCCCGGAACCACATCCCGCCGCTTGTCGTGAAGGGCCGGCAGCGGACTGATCTCAATTGCATATGCGGCGTTTGGCTCTCCGGAGATAAGGAATTCCGCGCGGCTGAAGTTCAGCCCGTATAAAGCAACTCCTCCGGTCGCATAGCGCCTGTTGGATGTCGTGACGACGACAGTCCCGTCAATCTGGCCGGGACTGAGTTGTCCGAAGGATAGCTGGGTGATTTCAGTCGCGATCAGCGGGCGAAGTTCTCTGATCACAACCGAGGCACGGATAGTGGATGAGTCGGCGTTGGCAAAGCCGCCTCGCAGCGGGTCGGATATGTGCGTTTGCATAAGCTGCCCTTTGCCGGCAGAACTGACAAATATCAGCAGCATGCTCGCAAAAAACACGAGTAACATCCTAGGAAATGCGCGAGGTAAACCAGGATATAGGTGATGGACCATTTCCCTCCGAGCTACATGGCAACAGGGGTCCAGGTTGACTGCAACAGCGTTGGACCACTGCCCACCGGGCTATCCCGACAAAAAAAGTACCTTATTTAGTTCGGATGAGAAGATCAATGGATGTGTCTATCCGGGTTTAATATACAATAACTGACCATAGCTGTCAAGATTTAATCCTCATAGTGATAGACGGCTCAAATGCTATCGTATTTTACCAGATTACGGCCGACCATATAGCGATAAGCTAGTTCCTTTTGCGTCACATATATTAGACATGGAAAACAACTTCGAATTTTCCGAGTTCTGGATGGTTAGGGGAGTTAATCCAGGCAGAACGCGAACCGAAAAGTTCTGTCTATTGTGACGTCAACCCCGCTTTTTTAATAACCTCTTGTCCGATAATTGCTTATACCAATGCGTCGCTTCTCTCTCCGTATTAATATACTATCAAGTCCGACCTGCTGATTTCTTTCTCAATAGTGATTATTTCCGGTTTAATAAAATATGATCAGTTCATTTCTCTTCAGTATCTTGGTTCTTTTCAATAGTAGACAATAACAAATCGCCGTCCTTAATTAATCCTACGCCAGGAGCGTAGATTTTACATTCCCTTGATTCGGGTTCAAGAGCCGAGGTTTCTTCAGTCATCAGACAGTTTTCAAATCGGCCGGCGGGTGTATCAAGAGTCATATCTGTGACAACTAAGCGGGCGCGGTCCATTGCCGCCCCCGGAGCAATTTCCTGATAGTACGACGATCCAATTGTAACCAGACCCGGCATCATTAGGCCCGGGCGGAAACCGTTCTCGCCGGCGCGCCAGCTTCCCTGGTGACCGATAATCTTGCCGTCTTGATATATGTCCACATCTTCACCGAAATAAAAGACACTCGCATATGTGCTGCAAAACGCGAAATAATTCCGGGACACTTCGACCAGTTCACCGCTTGCGGTTTCACGTTCTTCCACAACCCTTGTCGAAATGCCATCAATTATCTGCGTTTCATTTAAGACCGAAATTACAAGCGTAACCGAATCATTGTCTTCCATACCTTTTAAAGTAAGCCGGTAGTTGGGTTCAAGGATGAAATACTCGTTTCGACCAACATCGGAAAAATGGCAGTTATCCAAATCAAATGAATCGGTCCATTGATCAGCCGAAGCGGTATCCGTCGTTGACTTCATTTCAGCATTTACGGGCAGTGCAACAAGAATAATTGCAGGCACCATGCAGATCATCGATATGGCTTTTGTCATAATAGATCCCTCCTGATAAATATAATCTAATTTATTTGATCTTCCTGCAAATAACTCCCTGAATTGAGATGGAGCAAACGGAAAAGAACCGGCAGCAGGAAGAACAGCAACGACGTTGAGACGCAAAAGCCGCCAATTACCGCTATAGCCAGCGGCTGCAACATCTGAGCACCAGTGCCAATACCAATCGCAAGAGGCATAAGAGCCAAAACCGCCGCCAGGGTGGTCATGGTGATCGGCCGAATGCGCCTGCCGCAGGCGACAACCAATGCAGAGTCGATGTCCCCACCTTCGCGCCGGGCTTCTTTGTACTCATGCATAATGAAGACACCATTCTCGGCGACGATCCCGATTATCATGATAAGACCGACAAAGCTCGAAATATTAAAGGACGTGCCAGTTACCCAAAGCGCACCGACAACCCCAAGCAGCGAGAGCAGACTAACCGCCAGAATCGAAAATGGTACAGAGAACTCTCCGAATTCGAACAATAGCACGACAAACACCATGAGAAAGGCGGTAATGGCCACGATCAACAATCCATGAAACGATTGCTGCTGCGTCTTGTACACGCCACCGTATTCGAGGCTTACGCCGGGAGGCAAAACCAGTCGTTTTGAAAGCAGCTGCTTGATGTCGCTGATGGTTCGTCCCAGATCGCGGCCTTCGATTCTGGCACTTACCGCCACAACCGGCCTCAAACCCTCACGGTCGAGTTCCGACTGTCCCGGCGTGAATTCGAAATCCGCTATCTCGCTCAGAGGCACAAGGACACCATCGGGATTTACAATTCTGACCTGTTTGATTCGTTCAAAATCGTCTTTGTACTTATCGGGATAGGACACTCTCAATCCGATCAGCTTTTCGCCGCGCTGCATGTTACTGGCGATGTCTCCCCGCACCATGGAAGCAAGCTGAGTCTGGACGTCGTCGGTAGTCAGACCGAAAAGCGACGCCCGGTGGCGATCGACATTGACCACGAACGACGGTCCGGATATTACGATTCCATCGAAAATATCGACTACCCCGGGAACCGATTCGATCAACTTTGCGACTTCCTGAGCTTTGCTTTCAAGCAGGTTTATATTGTCGCCGAACAGCTTGATCTCAATCGGCTTGGGAGTATTGGTCAGATCGCCGATTACGTCGCCCATAAGCTGCCCGAAATCGACCTGAAGGGCCGGTTCCGTCGAATCGATAACGCGCCGCACTTCGGCGATGACGTCATAGATCGATCGTGACCGTTGCGATTTGAGTTTGACCAGAAAATCACCGGTATTCGGCTCGGTCAGGAAAAAACCGAGTTGTGTACCTGTCCGCCGCGAATACGATTCAACCTCGGGAATTTGTGTCAGGGCCCGGCCGACGTGATTGAGCATCTCATTGGTTTCCGACAGCGACGTACCGGGTGGAGAAACGTAATCCAGTACAAACGTGCCTTCGTCCATATCCGGCATGAAACCGCTGCCGATACCGCGATAGATGTAATAAGCCAGCCCGGCGATTATAAGCATTACGGGGATGACGGCCACGCGATAGCGGAGAAGGAAACGAAGGACTTTCTCATAATATAATACCATGCACGACGATTTCTTTTCCCGATTTAATTCGGCTGTGATGCTCCTGCGGCTCATGACTAATACCAGCAAAAGCGGCGTCGCTGTGGTTGAAAGGAAGAACGATACCGTCAGGGCCAGAATCATCGTGATTGCCAGCGAGGCAAAGAAAGCTCCGGTAAGTCCGCCAAGAAATATCAGCGGCACGTTAATTACTACCGTGCAGGCGGTCGAGCCGATAATCGCGGGCATAAGATGTTTAATAGAGCGGCCGGAGGCGGCCAGGATTACTTGTTTTATCGGCCCCTCGGATAAACGCTGGTGCGCGATCTGCACGAAAATGTTTTCAATGACAACAATGGTGTCGTCGATAATCAATCCAACGGCCGCGGCAATCCCGCCGAGGGTCATAATATTGATCGTTTTCCCGAATACTTTAAGAAGCAGCAGCGTGATCGCAATTGTCGCCGGGACGACGATTATCATGATAATGCCGATACGCCAGCTTCTAAGAAATGCCAGCAAGACGAAGATAGATAAAATTATACCGATTATGATGCTGTCGCGGGTCCCGCCGATAGAGCGGCTAATAAAATCGCCCTGATCGTACCAGTTAGTGAACTTCACTCCCGGTGGAAGGTTCAAACCGGCGACTTCACGGCGAACGGCATCGCCAATGGCGACCGTACTGCCGGTCGGTTGTTTGACAACGCTAATTAAGACAGCATCTTTGCCATCGGCGGTCGTGCGGATATATTTCGGTGCAATCGACGATTCAACGGTGGCAACGTCCTTTACAGTAATTGGTACGCCCCCGCGATTGGTAATCACGACGTTGCCGATATCATCGGAAGATGCCAAAATCCCCGATACAAGGGACAGATATAGATGAAAATTATTCTCGACGAGTCCTGCTGAAGAGACCAAATTGGTGTTGGCGATGGCGGCAGAAATGTCCCTGATATCGAGATGATACGCCGCCAGCTTTTCAGGCGAGACTACTATGTGAAATTCGCGGGTTTCACCTCCAACCACTTCGACCCGGGCGACACCGGCCACCCGCGTTATGGCGGGACGGATTTGATACAAAGCCAAATCTCTCAGTTCGACCATGCTCAGGCTGTCCGATGTCAGGCTGTAACCGAGAATCGGAAAAACCGCGACGCTCATGCGTTCCACCTGAATTGAAGCATCGGGAGGAAGCGTCGTGCGAATATCACCGATTCGATTCTGAAGCATCTGCAGCGCTTCTTCGACGTTGAC
>CAZMWI010000121.1:4553-9534 GCA_964569945.1 uncultured Ignavibacteriaceae bacterium | reverse complement strand
ATGACATTCAGACCTTTCAGGGTTTACTCAATGACCACGGGGTACCGTACAAGGCCATAGGCACCGTCGGCGGCGATAATCTCAAAATAAACGGCCTGATTGATTTGCCGCTGTCTCAAATGGAGACCGCTTTCTACGACAGCCTGCCGAAACTTCTCGAACGGTATTAGTCTCAAACTAAGGGGGAGGCGTGGAATATCATATCGGCATCGAAGACGTCGAACCCAACAATTGGGTAGCCTATATCTTCGAATGGCCGGGATGCTGCTCGCGCGGCCGGACCCGTCAGCAAGCCCTTGACGGTGTCACCGCTGCCATTGAAGAAATGCGCTCGCGTCTGAAAGGCACTAAAGCCGATACAAGCACGCACCAATCGCCATATTCAATAGAAATCGCCGAAGAATACAAATCATTCAAAAGCTCCCCGGACTATATCGTCAACGCCTTTTTCGAGAACGATAAAGTCCCGCTCGATAAATCCGATCTTGTCTACGCCGAAACAATTTTCAATTTGAATCGCAAGGAACTGCTTGACGTTGTTTCCAATTTATCCGATGACATTCTTGACCGGCCCATCGACGGTGAAGTACAGGGGGATATCAGGCATATCGTGAAACATATCGGCACCGCCGAATGGTGGTACTGGGACAGGTTAAACCTGGCCTTTCCTCGCGAACAGCGCCCGGATGATGATATTTTCAGACTATTAGATATACTTCGCAAATTCACGTTGGAGAATCTTCCAGGCATTATTGGAAGCGATCGGCAGACCTGCCGCTCGGAAGAATACTGGTCACCGCGCAAGCTCCTGCGACGGGCCGTCTGGCACGAACGCGTGCATACCATGCAAATAAAAAGATATTTGGCCTAAGTAGGTCAGGAGCCCTGCGCTCCTGACAATAATGCTATTCATTTTTCCGGAAAACCAATCTTATAATGAATCATATCGCCGAATTTCTTGATGAACTCATTCTCTTCCTGTGACAGCGGTCCATCCTCAAGGGCGCGGAGATTCTCCATCAACTGCTTCTCATTGCTTGGAGCGGTGAGACAGACGTCGACGTTGGGATTCTGAAGCACGAACCGATAGCACTGCCCGGGCGTCGGCACCGGTGCATCTTTCGGATAATTTTTCGGCCTCCGCAACAAATATCCCCAGCGCGTCGCGGTATAGCTTATGACTCCGGGATTATGTTTGGCCAGATGAGGGAAGATATCTTCCTCGGCACCCCGGTGAGCCGCGTTGTAGCGCATCATGATGGCATTAATATCCCCGGCCTCCGCCAGCCGCCCCAGAAATTGACGGTTATGGCAGGAAAGCCCGACGCACCGCACCTTGTCTTCTTCCTTTAGCCTGAGCAGGGCATCATAGGCCCTCGGCGTAAACTGTTTCGGCTTCATGACGCCCAGAACCAGGAAAACGTCGATATAATCGGTCCCCAATTGCTTCAGACGCTTCTCGAATGACTTGCGCACGTCGGGATGCCAGACCAGCAGATTATACGCCCCGGTTGCGACCACCAACTGATCGCGACGGGTCTTGAAAACGTCTTTCAGGACTTTGGTCATATGCGAATCGAAACCGTAGCAGAAGAAAAAGTTGACACCTTCGTCGAGGGCTTTATAGATGGTTTTCTTCCCCGGGCGCTTGGTGGCCGATAGCCCCAGCCGATGCACGCCCATCCCGGTATTCCCGAACGATCCATATATGAACGACTGATCGGTCATAACACAAATCTCGCTTTCTTAACGTCCAAAAGCAACAAGAATCTCTTTAATTTACTTTTGCCGCCAAAATGATTATAATCTGCCATCATGGCGATATACTTTTTTTCCGATGTGCATCTCGGGGCGGCCGATAAAGCCGGCGAAGAGATCAAAATAAAGAAGCTCTACCAACTTCTCGAAAAGATCGAAACCGACGCCGAGATGGTTTTCATCCTCGGCGACCTGTTCGATTTCTGGTTCGAATACAAACACGCCGTCCCCAAGAACCATCTTAAGATCATTTTCCGCCTTTCCGCGCTCGTCGAAAAAGGGATACCGGTGCACTATATATCCGGCAACCACGATTTCTGGCTGGGTGAATTTTTAAGCCGTGAAGCCGGCATTACTATCCACCGTGACTACTACGAATTCGCCATACAGGGACAGCGGATTTTTCTTATTCACGGCGACGGGCTCTCTCCCTCGGACTGGAAATATCGCATTCTCCGCTCGGTCCTCAGAAACCGCGTCTGTATCTGGCTCTACCAGCGCGTCCCGCCCGACTGGGGAATTCCGCTGGCCAAGTACGTTTCCAGCACGTCGCGCGGGCACACGTCCGGACGCACCCTGCAATTTCTGAAAGATTACGAAAACTACGCTCATATGAAATTAAAAGATGGTTACGACGCGGTAATTATCGGTCACGTGCACCATCCCGACAATATCGAAATGGACGGCGGCCGGTACCTCAATACCGGGGATTTTATTGAGAATTACAGCTATGTTCGGCTCGATGACGGCCAGTTCGCTTTGGAATATATCAGGGACTGAGGACCGTGCAAATCATACGCACCATTAAAAAAATGCAGTCGGTGTCCCGGCAATTGGCTGCCGAGGGCAAAACAATCGGTCTCGTGCCGACTATGGGTTTCTTGCACGATGGGCACCTCTCGCTGATTAAAAGGGCCAAAAAGGCATCTGATGTCGTCGTCACTTCGATTTTCGTCAATCCGACTCAGTTTGCACCCCACGAGGATCTGGACAAATATCCGCGCGACGAAAAAGGCGATATTCAGAAAATCGCACAGGCCGGGGGAGACATAGCCTTCATCCCGACCGCCGATGAGATGTACCCCGACGATTTCCAGACTCACGTCGAAGTCGCCGAAAAAACGCTGACCCTTGAAGGCAAAATCCGGCCCGGGCATTTTCGCGGTGTGACAACCGTCGTCGCCAAGCTGTTCAATATTGTCCGTCCCGACGTCGCCGTCTTCGGCATGAAAGATTACCAGCAGGCAATGGTTCTCAAGCAGATGGTCAACGATCTGGACTACCCGATCAAAATGATCATCGCGCCAACCAAACGTGAAAAAGACGGCCTGGCAATGTCCTCGCGCAATAAATATTTCAGCTCGGAACAACGACCGCAGGCGGTCTGTCTGTATAAAGCCCTGATACTCGCCAAAAACAGCAAAATAAAAGACGTCCGCGAAATTGACAGCCTGATGCGCGACGAGATTTTACATATCTGCCCGTCAGCCGTAATAGATTATATCGCCTTCACCGATCTGGAAACGTTAAAACCGGTCGAGAAAATATCTCCGGACACTGTTTGCAGCCTGGCCGTGAGTGTCTACGCTGTCCGCCTGATCGACAATATGAAATTGAAATGACGAATAGAGCCGTCAATCAAAACGGTTGACCGCCGCCCCGGAATTGAGTATTTTAACGCCGTGAAAAGACGACATCTCCGCACCACTTTAAAAATCATAACAGGCGTAATCCTCACATACGCTTTTTTGTGTTGCCCGTCACGATCTTTTGCCGATTCAACCTCGGTCGATTCAATCATGGTCGATTCCATAATGGTCGATTCGGCTATGGCCTTGGACAGTCTGCTCAGTCCCGCGATGGTCGATACGACAACCTCCGTCGCTACCCGACGACCCGAGAATATGTTTTTCCGGACCGACCGGATTCCCATGCTGGTTTTTTTGATTATCTTCTGCGCCGCGATATTGCTTTACACGCGCTGGGCGAGGCAGGGCAGGAACCTGTTCGTACGCAAGATTCCGGGGATCGAAGCGGTCGAGGAAGCGGTCGGCCGCGCCACCGAAATGGGTAAACCGGTCCTGTTTGTTCCCGGGATATCGGACATCGATGAAATCGAAACGCTGGCCGGGCTGTCTATCCTGGGCCGGGTGGCGAAGATAACGGCAACGTACGATACTCCGCTGTCGGTGCCGGTTCGCTACCCGATGATTATGGCCGCGGGGCAGGAAGTGGTCGAGCAGTCTTATATCGAGGTCGGTCGCCACGATTCTTATGACAGAGATATTGTAAAATACGTGGCCGGGGAACAGTTTGCTTTCACCGCGACCGTCAACGGGTGGATGATGCGTGAAAGGCCGGCGGCCAACATTTATATGGGGGCTTTTTTCGCGGAATCACTGTTATTGGCCGAAACCGGCAACGCGGCCGGTGCTATTCAGATCGCCGGAACCGCTCAGCCCGAACAACTTCCGTTTTTCATTGCCGCCTGCGATTACACGTTGATGGGTGAAGAACTCTACGCCGCATCGAGCTATCTCAGCCGCGAGCCGCTTCTATTGGGTGGTCTCAAAGGTCAGGACTTTATAAAAATGATATTGGTTTTTTCAATAATTATCGGAGTAATATTTGCAACTTTCAAAATAGGTCACTGGTTTATCTCCCTGTTTAGGATACCATAAGTACAATGCGAACAACTGTCCCCGTCATAATCGCGTTTTTGTCCGGCTTGATCATGGTCGTCGCCTTCTTCTTCGGGTCGGCCATCGGGACTTTTGACGATAACGCTCTGCAATGGGTGACTATTGTCGGCGGCTTCACATTGGTGCTGGGCGTGTACAGCATCTTGCGGGTGAACGGCAGAGTCGTGGCCAGAAAAGGACGTGACTGGCCGTACAAGCTGGCCACGGTTATATCCGTCGTGGTGATGGCGACCCCTTCGATTCTCCCGAAATCACAGAATACCGTCGGTGGCAAGCTTTTCTATTCGATATTTCCGTCGAGCTGGGGCTCTCTTATGGGCACCGCACCCGGATCGATCTATGACTGGTTGTTTAATTACATAGATTCACCTATGATGGAGACGATGTTCGCCATGCTGGCCTTTTATATCGCGTCGGCGGCGTATCGCGCCTTCCGGGCCCGCAATGCCGAAGCGACCCTCCTTCTGATCACCGCGACCATTGTCATGCTCTGGCGTATTCCGATGGGAGAGGCTTTCCTG
>CAZMWI010000121.1:0-4543 GCA_964569945.1 uncultured Ignavibacteriaceae bacterium | reverse complement strand
CTGTTCGGCGGCACGGCCCTGACGCCGCAGACCGAGGCTTTCCTGCGCCTGTTCAGCGACAGCCTGCCCGGCTACATAAATATGTATGTCATGAACGGCTTCAATGTCGCGGTTCAGCGAGGAATCATTATAGGGGCCGCGTTGGGAGCGGCCTCGATGTCTCTCCGCATTATCCTCGGGATCGAACGAACTTATATGGGCAAAGGATAATATGCCTACTTTCTGGGATAAATTGCAAAACATTGACAGGCGCTGGATATATCTGCTGGTTGGATGCGCCGTGCTCTTTCCCATGATTGTGGCAATGAGATTTCCGGTAAGACTAACTCCGGAATCTCGCGAGCTGTTCAACGCCATCGATCAACTGCCCGACAGCAGCGTCGTCATGCTGACCTTCGACTATTATCCCTCGACCCTGGCCGAAACCGAACCGATGTCAGTCGCGGCGCTGCGCCATATGTTCAAAAAGAATATGAAAGTGATTACCATTTCCAATATACCGCTGGGAGGACCGTCGATCGCCGAAAGAGTCACCCGGGAAATTGCCAAAGAATATAACAAGGTTTACGGCGTTGACTACGTCAATCTCGGCTATAAATACGGTTATGTCGCCGTCATGCAGGGCTTGGCCGGGTCGATTGAGAGAATTTTCCCGTACGACAATACCGGACATTTATTGAGCGACCTGCCGCTGATGAAATCGGTCAAAAACTATGACGACATTAAATTCATTTTTGTGGTCGCCGATAACGCTACCCTTGATTACTGGATTTCGATCGTCAATGCTCAGTACGGTGTCCCCGTCGGCGGCGGAGTAACGTCGGTCATGGCGCCTAAAATGTACGCCTATGTCGAGTCGAAACAACTGACCGGCCTTCTGGGCGGAATGAAAGGCGCCGCCGAGTATGAAATACAGCTCGGTATTCCCGGCGCGGCGACACGCGGCATGGATTCTCAATCGCTGGTACATCTGATGATTATGTTTTTCGTGCTGGTAGGCAATATCGGATATTTCTTCTCTCGCCGCAGTAACAGGAAGTTGAGGTGATGGAAGCAATGACGTTCGTGGATCATTTTCAAATCTGGCTGAGAGCGTATCTGATTCTGTCCCTGTTCTCATTTTTGTACAAAGACAATAGATTTTATAAATTTTCCGAACACGTTTTTGCCGGGCTCTCGGCCGGATATTATGTCGGCCTGATCTGGCAAAGCGTCTTTTTGCAGCAGTTGATCAACCCGATGTTCGATCAGGGACAATGGTGGCTGGTTTTTCCCGGATTACTGGGGCTTCTAATGTTCACCCGCTTGAGCAACAACTATTCGTGGATAAGCCGGGTTTCGCTGGCCTTCGTGATGGGAAATACCGCCGGGATTTTCATAATCTCCGAATTGCACGGTAAAGCGATTCCTCAAGTGATGGCCACTATGATTCCGCTAAACGGAGACAGCGGTATAGTAAGCACGATATTGGCATTGATAATTATTGTCGGTGTCATTTCAACACTGATTTATTTTTACTTCTCCAAAGAACACACGGGCATAATGGGCATGACCGCCAAATTAGGCATCTGGTTTATTATGATCGCTTTCGGGGCACATTTCGGCTATACCGTCATGGGCCGTATTTCGCTTTTAATCGGCCGCGTCGAGTTTCTTTATTATAACTGGGGCCACAGCCTTTTATCGCTATTTTAAGACCAACTCCAATTCTCTACAAAATCCCTGCGTATAACTACAATTGAAGTAACAACTTATAATTCTTCATAAATTGATTGTTTTTTGCCTGAATTCAGGCATATATTGCTTCAGAAATGTCGGAGGATCTGAAAATAATCATACCCGTAGCGGGCGCCGGAACCAGACTCCGGCCCCATACATATACTCAGCCGAAATCGTTGTTGCCTGTAGCCGGTAAGCCGATGATAGCCCATGTCTTAGATCAGTTATTGGTCTTGAATCCGTCGGAAATTTGCTTTGTGATCGGCCATCTTGGCGACCAGATTCAAGAATTTGTAAAAGCCAATTACAGCTTCAAAGCTACTTTTGTCGAACAGAAAGACCTGCTCGGCCTCGGCTACGCCGTCAATCTGGCCTTAGGCTGTATTAAAAAAGGCCCGCTGTTGATTGTTTTGGGCGATACCATCGCCAGAACCGATTACGAGCAATTTGTTAAGGCGGGGACGAATGTAATCGGCCTGCAGAAAGTCGACGATCCGCGCAGGTTTGGTGTCGCGAACGTTGATGGAGACCATATTATCGCTTTTGAGGAAAAGCCGCAGCACCCGAAATCGAATCTCGCAATAATTGGCTTGTACTATTTTGAAAATTCCGAGCATCTGCACAAACAGCTGAATAAAGTGGTCGAACTGGATAAGCGCACCAGCGGCGAAATTCAATTGACCGATGCCTTGGACTATATGCTTCATTCCGGCGCCAAATTTTCGCCGTACGAGGTCTCCGCCTGGCTCGATTGCGGCAAAGTTGAAACAATGCTCGAAACCAATCGTTTTTTACTCGAGGAAATGAACGAATATAAAGACTATCCCGGTTCGATAATTATCCCGCCGGTTTACATAGACTCATCCGCCGAAGTAGTCCAATCGATCATAGGCCCCCACGTGTCCGTATCGGCCGGTGCGAAAATAGTCAAATCAATAGTAACAGATTCGATTCTATTCGAACAGGCGGTGGTCGAAGACAGCCTTCTGGAATCATCGCTGATTGGCGAAAATGTCAAAGTACGGGGCAATTACCGCCAACTGAATCTGGGTGAATCATCCGGCATTAGCCGTTAAGAAAATTATCAAAGGAGCCATAAATGTCACGCAGGGATTTCTTTTTCACTTCCGAATCGGTTACCGAGGGACATCCCGACAAAGTTTGTGACCAGATTTCCGACGCCGTCCTCGACGAAGTCATCCGGCAGGATAAAAACGGCCGAGTTGCGTGCGAGTGTTTCGTGACGGTCGGGCTTCTGATCGTCGGCGGCGAAATCACGACCACCGGATACGTCGACATTCCTAAACTCGCTCGCGGATTAATCAGGCGTATCGGATATACTCGGCCGGAGTACGGTTTCGCGGCGCAAAGCTGCGCCATATTGAATTCCATCGGTTCCCAGTCACCCGATATAGCGCAGGGTGTTGATGTCGGCGGAGCCGGGGATCAGGGATTAATGACCGGCTATGCCTGCCGCGAGACACCGGAACTTATGCCGCTTCCTATCATGATGGCCCACAAATTGACTGCGCGGCTGGCCGAAGTACGTAAAAATAATATCCTCGATTATTTGGGACCGGACGGCAAGGCACAGGTAACCGTTGAATACATCGAAAAAGTCCCGAAACGAATCGATGTCATCGTACTATCCACGCAGCACACGCCTAAAATCCTCGATGGTACCGGCCAAAAAGTAACCGACGATGCCCGCCGGGAAATTATCGACGCCGTCGTCAAGCCGACCATCCCCGAGGAATTGATTGACAACAAGACCAGATTTTTCGTCAATCCGACCGGCAAATTCGTCATAGGCGGACCCCAGTCGGATACGGGCATGACCGGTCGTAAGATCATTGTCGATACCTACGGCGGCATGGCCACCCACGGTGGCGGGGCGTTCTCCGGCAAAGACCCGACCAAGGTTGACCGTTCTGCCGCTTATATGTCCCGTTACATTGCCAAAAATATAGTGGCGTCCGGGCTGGCCGATAAATGCACCATACAAATCGCGTATTCGATTGGTGTTCCTGAACCGGTTTCGCTGATGGTATTTACCGACCAATCACATAAGGTTAACGAAGATAAAATAGAAGAAATAATACGGAAAAATTTCGCACTGACTCCCAGGGGGATTATCGAACAACTCGATTTACTGCGGCCGATTTATGAAAAAACCGCCGCCTACGGCCATTTCGGGCGTGAATATCCCGAATTCACCTGGGAAAATACGGACAAAGTCAAAGACATTCAAAAGGAAGCCTGATAATGAAAAAAATAAAATACGATATAGCCGACGCCAAACTGGCCGCCAAAGGCCGGTTGCGTATCGAATGGGCCGATAATAACATGCCGGTGCTGACATTGATACGCGAACGATTCAACAAAGAAAAACCGCTTAAAGGGTACAACCTGGCCTGCTGCCTGCACGTGACGACCGAGACTGCCAACCTGATGCGAACGCTCGAGGCCGGCGGGGCCAACGTCGCGCTATGCGCCTCAAACCCGCTCTCCACGCAGGACGACGTCACCGCGTCGCTGGTTAAGGATTTCGGGATTTCCGTCTTTGCCAGAAACGCCGAAAACAGAAATGTGTACTATAAACACATCAACCAGGCGCTCGACATAAAACCGCATATTACAATGGACGACGGCGCCGATCTGGTAAGTACACTTCATTCGCAGAGGAAAGAACTGCTCGACGGTATCATTGGCGGCACCGAAGAAACCACGACCGGCGTCATACGCCTCAAAGCCATGGCCGAAGACAAGGCCCTGATGTATCCGATTGTCGCCGTCAACGATTCCAAGACCAAGCACTTCTTCG
>CAZMWI010000120.1:0-9574 GCA_964569945.1 uncultured Ignavibacteriaceae bacterium | reverse complement strand
GAGCGAGGCGAAAGTGCTGGCCAGCGAAGTGCTTCGCCTGGCGACGGTCAAAGAAGTGGAAAGCCGCCTGCTCGAATTCAACATGAGCATGTAACTAAATTAACGGGTGATAAAATGAACAGACTCGACGATATAGAAAAAATCAAGGCTCTCGATAAATCGGGAATGTACGATAAAATCTTCAACTTCCCGGAACAGATCGAGCAGGCTATAGAAATCGGACGAAACCTCAAGATTAGCCGCGAAGACTTTGGTGAAATAAAAAATATCATCGTGGCCGGGATGGGCGGTTCGGCCATAGGCGGAGAGCTGGTGCGGTCGTACCTGAACGATAAATCGACGGTGCCGTTTTATATCTGCCGCAATTACAGTCTGCCGGGCTTTGCCGATGAAAATACACTGGTGGTGGTGTCGTCGTACTCCGGCAACACCGAAGAAACGCTGTCGGCCATGAACGAGGCGATGACCAGAGGATGCCGGATCGTTTGTCTGACATCGGGTGGTAAGGTCGGTGAGTTGGCGAAAGATAATAACTTCGCGCTGGCGACTCTTCCTTCGGGATATCCTCCGCGCGCGGCGCTGGGATATTCGTTCGCGCCGCTTCTAATGTTGATGTCAAAACTCGGATTTTGCGATGATCCCGAAGATGACCTTAAGGAAGTCGCGGCCGGTTTGAAGTCTTATCGCACCCGATATTCGCTCAAAACGATAGAAGAACAAAATCCGGCCAAGAAGCTGGCGGCCAGGCTTCATGGAAAAATCCCAGTTATTTATTCGGGTCCGGACCGGATCGATGCCATTGGGACCCGCTGGAAAGGCCAGATTTGCGAAAACGCCGAAATGCCCGCCTTTTGCAATGTTTTCCCCGAATTCAATCACAATGAACTGGTTGGCTGGCACGTTTTGGGCGATTTCCGTAAGCTCGCGATAGTCATATACTTAATGGACGCCAAAGATAATGACCGGGTCAAGGCGCGGATGGAGATCGTAAGAGAGATACTATCCCAGGAAAAGATCGAGATTGTAGATATTTACTCCAATGGTGATTTTACGCTGGGCCGCATGTTTTCGCTTATACAATTGGGAGACTTTGCATCGTTTTACCTGGCAGCTCTCAATGATGTCGATCCGACCCCTGTCAGAGTCATCGATTATCTGAAAAACAGCCTTTCGCAAATATCCTGATCCGGGGCATTCCATACTTGCCAAGTTAGCCGAAACTATTATATTTATCCGGCTGTTAAAGTAACTGAGGATATAAAATGCTGATATCTATATGTAAATCGAAGATACACCGGGCTACCGTGACCGAGTCTAATCTGAATTACGAGGGTTCGATCACGATTGACGAAGAGCTGATGAAGGCCGCCGACGTTATAGAATATGAAAAAGTCCATGTGGTCAATGTCACTAACGGAGAACGTTTGGAAACATATGTTATCAAGGGCGAGGCCGGTTCGGGCAAGATTTGTCTTAACGGCGCCGCGGCCCACAAGGGCAAACAAGGCGACGTCATAATAATCATATCTTACGGTATGGTAGAAAAAGAAAAGGCCGCCGGCCTTAAGCCGAATATAGTCAAAGTCGATAAAAATAATAAAAAAGTCTGATACTCTATCCCATGCACACAAAGACCGCCGCAATAATTCTTGCCGCCGGCAAAGGCAAGAGAATGAAATCCGATTTACCAAAAGTCCTGCACGAAGTTAACGGCAAACCCCTGGTTCAGATGCTGCTGGAGAATCTCGCCCCGGTGGGGCTGGACCGGACAATTGTGGTAATCGGGCACAAAGGTGAATTGGTGCAGGAAGCACTTAAAGATATTCCGGTCGAATTTGTCTGGCAGAGGGAGCAAAAAGGAACCGGGCACGCCGTCCAGATGGCCGAAAAAGCATTGGATGGATTCGACGGGACGGTTCTGGTCGCAACCGGCGACGCGCCATTTCTTAGAGCGGAAACGGTTAAGAATCTTTTTGCCATCCATAAAAAGAACAAAGCCACCGCGACCTGCCTGTCGGCGGAGTTCGACGACCCGACCGGCTATGGGCGCATAATCCGCAAAGACGATACCGATATACTGCTTGATATAGTCGAACATAACGACGCCTCGGACGAAATCAGAAAAATCCGCGAAATTAATTCCGGGACTTTCTGTTTCGACAGCCGTCAGATGTTCAAAGCCCTGCGTGAAGTGGGCGATGACAACGCCCAGAAAGAGATTTACCTGACCGACACGATAAAGATAATCCAAAGCTGGAATTTAACTTGCGCCGTGGTGAAGGCCGACGACCCCATGGAAGCGGTGGGCATAAACTCGGTGCAACAGCTCGACGAAGCCGAATCGGAGTATTCAAAAAGAAAATTATGATCCGGCGGCGGGCGAAATCGTATAATTTTCAGGTAAGATATTGTATGTCAATGAACCGCAATTATAAAGAAAAGGATTGACAAAAGTTAAAAACCTTTATTTCTTTATAGTTGAAGCCGCACTACGAGGGGTTTTATGTTAAAAAGAATAATTTTAATCGCTTCAGCTCTGTTTTTGCTTTCAGTCTCTTTGCAGGCGCAAATGGCTGACAAAGCAGAACTTAACTCGATCCAGAAAGACTACCTCGGGTTTAAACCGGCCGATAGGCCATTTGCCCTGCTCGATTTGTCTCGTCTGCACTGGTCGAGTTCTTATTCTTTTTCGTATTTGTCCGGCGGCGGATATTCTGGTTCGGTAGGCGTTTATACGGCCAGTTTCCTTTATGAGTTCTCCCCCTCCCTGCTGATGCACATGGATCTGGGCCTGGCCCATAATCCCGGTGCCTTGATGGACAGATCGGTCGGACTCGATGCTTCGGTATTGACAAATGTAAGGCTCGATTACCAGCCCTCGAAACATTTCCTGATGTCGGTGGGATTCAGCACATTTCCGGGTTCCAGCGGCTATCGACCTGTCTACTGGCCGTACTTCGGCCGCTAATCAGGAGGGGACTAACCGGCAATCCCGCATGTGAAGGTATTGAAAAACTAAACATTGAGCAGATCATCCAGAAAAACCACATCTACGGCACGCAGATCTTTCCGGGACAAAAAAAGTTCGCGATTTTTGGAAATGGCCATCGTCGCCATTTTTGCTCTCGTTTTTATTTACGGGGCGAGTTTTGCGATCAGGATTACGCACGGCTTTTCCAAAACGGTGGAGATGCCCGAATACAGTATTCGCCTGCAGATACTCAACGGATGCGGACAGAACGGGGTGGCCTCGAGACTGGCCCAAAGGATTCCGGCTATCATCAGGCTGCCGCTCGAAGTTTCCGTACTTGAAGTCGGGGATTTCGATTCATACGATGTAAAGAAGACCTTTATTATTTCGCGAGAAAAAGACCTTTCTCAGTCCGAAGCGTTTGCAAAACAGCTCGGCATTGAAGGTAATGTTATATACAGACCTCTGGAAGATAATTACCGGGGGATTACGACGACTCTCGTCATCGGCGAAGATTACACGACGCTGACGGACAACGACAGACAGGAGAATTAAAGAACCGGATTGAAAACGACACCGCTTGTAATCGCCCGCGAAGCGGGCAAACTCGCCCTTTCCAAGAAAGGCAATAATGTCAAAATACTCAAAATTAAGAACATATCCAACATATGCGATTATTTTGTCATTGCCAGTGGCGATGTTGACATACACGTGAAGGCTATTGCCGACGCCGTCTATGACGGGCTTCTTGAAAAGGGCTTAAAACCATGGCATCGTGAGGGGACAAAAGGAGGGAAATGGATTTTACTCGACTATATCGATGTTGTGGTTCATGTATTTCTTGAATCGGCGCGAGATTTTTACGCGCTCGAAAAACTTTGGGGCGACGCCCCGACCGAGGAACTTAAGTAGTTCCATCTGCCGTGTAAGACAAAAAATAATTCCAAATAAAGCGAGTTTGTTATGAATAAGACACAGGTTATGGAAAACGCTGACCTTAAAACCAAAACGATTGCGGAACTGACGCAGGTCGCCGAAGCTCTCGACATTCCCGGCATTTCCGGTTTGCGAAAACAGGAACTCATCTACAAGATCATGGAAGCCACCACGGCCAAAGAAGAGGGTATGATTTTCGCCGAAGGCGTGCTGGAAATATTGTCCGAGGGTTACGGATTTCTGCGCAGTCCCAATTACAATTATCTGCCGGGACCGGACGACATTTATGTCTCACCCTCGCAGATAAAACGTTTCGACCTTCGCACCGGTGATACCATCTCCGGGCAGGTTCGTCCGCCCAAAGACAACGAGCGGTATTTCGCGCTGTTGAAAATCGAAGCCATCAACTTCGAAGACCCCGACATCGCCAAACACAAGACACTGTTCGACAACCTGACGCCCCTCTACCCCAACGATCCGTTCAAGCTGGAAGTCAACGCCGACGATCTGACGACGCGCATCATGGACCTCATGACGCCGATCGGTAAAGGACAGCGGGCGCTGATTACGTCGCCGCCGAAGGCCGGCAAGACGATCATCCTCCAGAAAATCGCCAACTCGATCACGACCAACCATCCCGACGTGAAGTTAATTGTACTATTGATCGACGAACGTCCGGAAGAGGTTACCGACATGCGCCGTTCGGTTAATGGCGAAGTTATTTCATCGACGTTCGATGAACCGGCTGACCGTCATGTGCAGGTCGCCGACATGGTCCTCGAAAAGGCCAAACGGCTGGTCGAGCACCGTAACGACGTAGTCATTCTTCTCGATAGTATTACCCGTCTGGCCCGGGCTCACAACGCGGTCGTCCCGCATTCAGGAAAAATTCTCTCGGGCGGTGTCGACAGTAACGCCCTGCACAAACCTAAACGGTTTTTCGGTGCGGCGAGAAATATCGAAGAAGGCGGTTCGCTGACTATCATCGGGACGGCCCTTATCGAAACCGGTTCGCGTATGGACGAAGTTATATTCGAAGAGTTCAAGGGCACCGGTAACCTCGAAATGGTTATGGACCGTCGACTGTCAGATCGCAGGATTTTCCCGGCCATGGATATAAACCGCAGTTCCACGCGAAAAGAAGAGCTGCTTATGCCGCAGGACGTCCTGATGAAGGTCTGGATTCTGCGGAAGTTCCTGGCCGAAATGAGCCCGATCGAGGCGATGGAATTCCTGATCGACCGCATGAAAAAGACCAAGAACAATCAGAAGTTCCTGGCTTCGATGAAGGATTAATCGGGGCTGAATCAGGAAATATCGGAGGGGTCGCTGATGACCCCTTTTACGGCCGAAAGGGCCGCAGTCGCCGCGGAAACCGAATAGACGGCACTCCCCCCAACAATGTCAAGGTCGAAATCGCCCTGTCCGAAAGTGGTCAGGCACACTTCGCCGCTTGACGGACGGATTTGATTTAGGAAAAATTCACCAGCGCTGCCGGGATTCATGATGATGGCACCGGCCTCCAAAAACGCACGAATGAGGCCTTTCTTAACCGCTTCAAGGTAAATAGTCCGAGACCCCGGAAAGATGTACAGCTGGGTCTCGCGGTGTACCTGATGGCCTTTGATAATATCCGCTGCGGTCCGTAGATCTTCGAACCGTCCGGTCGTGGCCGATCCGATTATTAAATGATGTACCGGTACCTGGCCCATTTCTTCGACCGATTTGACGGTGGCATCGGGATATGGGCCGATTATCTGTGGTCTGATCTGATCGATGTTGATTTCATACGATTCATTGTAAGCGGCGTCCTTATCGGACAGGGCCGGACGAAACGGCATGTGTGTCCTGTTGACGAAAAAGCGGCGGGTGACGGTATCGAAGGGACAGATGGTTGTCACTGCCCCGATTTCCGTGGCGATCGTACTCAGGGCAACGCGGTCGGAAATGGACATCTGTGTCACGGCCGTGCCGTAAAATTCAACTGCTTTACCTTTGGCGCCGTTCGATGAGAGCTTACGTACGATGAACATAGCCACGTCGCGGGCGCAAACCCCCTGGGGCATCTTGCCGTTGATTATAATCTTGATCGTATCCGGAACGGTCACGGAATAGCTGCCGTCGGCCCAGACAGCGGCCATGGCGGGGACGTCGATCATGATTCCACAGGCACCGACAGCACCGTACACAGTAGTCAGGGAATCAGTACCTAAAGCTACCTGTCCGGGAAGGACCAATCCCTTTTCGATGACGACCTGGTGGCAAACCCCCTCGCGGAAATCGTAAAAGTGCTTGATGTTTTGTACCCGCACGAAATCACGAATGGTTTTCTGGTACCCGGCGTGATTGTCATCGGATAGCCGGGAACGCCAGTCCAGAGGTATTGCGATCCGGTTGGCATTCCAGACGTGGCTGTGGCCGTTGTTCTTGAAGGCGGCGATTACTTCCACGGCATTGATGTGCGCCATGACCAGGTCGGGCTCGAATGAGACGGTCTCCCCCGGGCTGACCGATTCGCGTCCCGACGCAGTCGTCATGATTTTTTGTATTATGGTCCGCTGACCGTAGAGGTGCTTCTTGCCCGTCTTTTTAGCGGGAGCTCCGAGGTCGAGTTCGAGTTGTTCAAGTTTAAGAAAGGCCGGCTTCTGCTTTATATTGTAGCGGCGGCGCCAGTTGTAAAAAGCCGCCTTGGAAAGACCGAGCTCCAGACCACAGCGGTAGTCGTCGCCATAGCGTTCCCAAAGTTCTTTGATTTCCGCTTCAGAAAATTTCGGAAACGAGTGCTTGGGGATATTTTTTTTGCGACGCCAATAGGCCACCAACTGAGGAGAAACATTGCCCAAACGCTCGGCAATTTTCTCATCAGTTTTATATAATTTTTGAAGCTGGATCAGCTCTGCTTTGGTCGGGATTTTCCGCCGGGGCATACCTCGTCAAACCCTTTTTTAAGCATCCCGTAAATCAAATCGTGCCCGAAAGAAACCACCCTGGTTTTGCCTATTACCGGCATATAGCTGGTGTCCTCCGGCCACCGTGGGACAACGTGCATGTGCATATGGCCGGGCACTCCCGCTCCTGAACCGCGACCCATGTTCATGCCGATGTTAAACGATTCGGGATGGAGTGATTTCTTTATCGCTTTGACGGTCAGTTGTAACGTTTGCATCATCTCCAGAGATTCCTCGTCATCGAGACGCAGAACGGTACCGGTATGTCGGTATGGCACGACCATAACGTGCCCCGAATTGTACGGGTACTTGTTCATGATGACGAAGGATTTGATACCCCTGTAAACGATTAAAGCTTTCTTGTCATTTTTCATTTTGAGGGCATTACAGAAAATACATCCTTTTTCCTTGGGACCAAGAATATATTCCGCCCGTTCAGGAGCCCACAGATATTTTTCGCGCATGAAATGAAGATAAAGAAAATCCGGGCGGATGCCAAATGGTTTTGCGATTTCATTGAAAAAACGACCGATTTATCATCAAAAAAAAGCTCCTCGCTCAGGAGGAGCCCAAATCAGAAGAAAAAACTTTTGGAAAATGAAGCGTTTAGCTTTTTTCCTTTTTTTGTTTTTTGGGTTTTTTCTTTTCTTTTTTAACCGGCACTTTTCCGGGCATAGCGTTAAGCCTCCCAATCAAAGTTGTTATCGATTATAGGTACTATATTATTATACCGGTCAGCAACAAAAAGATTTAAAAATCTTAGAATCAGTGAATCGTGTTCAAATTCTTGAGATCGATATCATACTGTTTGATTTTCAGGCGCAGGGTGGATTCGGGAATATTCAAAAAGGCCGCTGCGTGTTTTTTAATGCCGCCCTGATTGCGCAGGGCCTGAATAATAAACCTTTTTTCGTATTCAGCCAGATAATCATACAGCGAAAATTCTTTGTTGAAATTTATATTCGTATCGATATCAAGGTTCTCAGCTTCAAACGACTCGCTCTGGGCCAGAATTTTGCCCGACAATAGGGACGGTTCCACCGGTCCGGATTCCCCGGCCAGCAACACCAGTTTCTTGACTTCGTTTTCCAGTTCGCGGACGTTGCCCGGCCATTCGAAAGCGACCATATATCTCAGCGTTTCCGGAGCGAATTTAACCCGTCCTTCTGAGAAATGATTCACCAGTAACGGGATATCCTCTTTCCTCTCGCGGAGCGGCGGAATCCGGAAACAGAGCGCCGTCAGGCGATAATACAAGTCGGAACGGAACCGGCCGCCTTCCATCTCGGTCTTAAGGTCTTTATTAGTGGCCGAGATAATGCGCACGTCGACCTTGCGCGGCTTGGTTTCGCCCAGTCGGACGATTTCTTTTTCTTCGAGGATGCGCAGGACTTTGGCCTGAATCGACAGCGGCATATCGGCGATTTCATCGAGGAAAAACGTCCCGCCGTCGGCTTCTTCGAAAAGACCGGTCTTATCCCGGTCGGCACCGGTAAAGGCACCTCTCTTGTGGCCGAACAGCTCCGATTCCAGAAGCGTTTCCGGAAGAGCGGCACAGTTGACGGAAATAAAGCGCTTATCTTTGCGGTTGGAGCTGTAATGGATCGTCTTGGCGAGCAGGTCTTTGCCGCAGCCGGTTTCGCCGGTAATGGAAATAGAAATGTTCGAATCAACCACCTGCTGGACGCGCGACAGCATCTCCAGCATGGCCTTATTGCGGGTTATTATATTCGGGAATACGGCTTCTTCCAGCAATTGGGCTTTCAGCCGCTTATTATCTTCTTCAAGCATAACCTTGTCGTATTCGGCGACCTTGAACGAAATCAAATCGGCAAAGCCGACGACGAAGTTAAGTTCGTTTTGTCCGAACGGAGCGAGATTGCCGTTGGATGACTGCCGGTCCAGATAAATATATCCGGTTACTTCGCCGCCCAAAATAAGCGGCGCAACGATTACGGTCGATACGGCTTTATCGGCGTCCGCCTTCAGCAGTTCGTTTATAAACGGATCGCGACGGCAATCAAGCAAAAGGGTCGGTTTGTCGGTGTTGATCTCTTCACCGAGCAGATCGGCCAGCTGCTGAATGAATTTCTTCTGCTGATGATCCGTCAACTGGATACTGGAAAACAGTTGAGAGCCATTTTCGTTTTTGGAGTTATAGACGATAATCCTGTGGGCACCGGTTCTTTTGGACAGGATATTCATTATCTCTTCGATCTGTCCGGATTTCAATTCCCGGTACTCGGAATCAGAGAAATAATCGCCAAAAATCTTGAATTCGTTTTCGGAGGATACGGACAGTTCGACGGCTTTACGAGACAAGTCCTGCAAATAGTGCCGAACGCTTCTGATCTTAGCTCGTTCGGAAATCTTGTCGAAAATGGCTTCGGCTTCGTGCAATTTGCGGAATCCGAATGAAATGTCGCCCTTCTGGCAGAAATATACACCCTGATGGAAACGTACTTCGGCCGACCAGTAGAAGAGCTTCAGCTTGTTGAACAGCCGGAAGGCTTCGTCGAAGGTCTTTTCAATCTTGCTGCGGGTTTTATCGCCGCAGCTGATATAAATCTGCGCCAGGCTGATCAGCGACCGGGCGATATCGTATTGATCGCCGACCTTACGGAGCACGTCGAGTCCGTCAAGGGCGTGATCGACGGCATTGTCGTGATCGCCGCGCAGCGAGAATATCCTGGCAATGAGCATCTGGCTCAATCCGATT
>CAZMWI010000119.1:0-9616 GCA_964569945.1 uncultured Ignavibacteriaceae bacterium | reverse complement strand
GCCCCAATTTATGGCTATTCAATCCGCTGCGTGAAGGATTGATAACGCACTGTGTAAAGGTTTGGTATTACACTATTGATAACTGAGTCTTAGTAGGTCAGGAGCCATGCCGAAGGCCCTGAGCCTTGCGAAGGGTGCTCCTGACGTCTTAGTCTTCAAAAATATCATCCCTTTAAGCAAATAATGTCATCCTGGGCAATAAAAAATGTCGTCCCGGGCTTGACCCGGGATCCAGGTCTTTTTTCCTGTGCTTCCACTATAATCTATCGTTTGAAAAAATTAGCGGCATCATTCCGGATTTTTTATATATTATTGGCGAATCAGGTATCAAACAGGGGATCGAACCTTGCGGAAATTTGGATTTATATTCTTATTAATCGTAATCTTTTCCGGTCTATCACAATGCGTCTATATCCCACACAAATGGGAAGTGGACATGACGGATAATTATTTATACGATAAATTGGCGGGACAATGGATATTGGTAAAAATCGTAACCTATGGATCTTGGACTAAAACCTTGCATACTACCAAACTGCTTGAGAACGGCACTGTAGAAACGGTTATTTTCGATACCGATAGTACATATAAGTGGCAAACCTGCAGTGCTGAAGATTATCCCTGCATCGATGATAGCAATTTTGTAACGTATGCGTACACGATTTATTGGAAAGACTACGGTCAAGGTGGACATTATGATTTTATTTCAAGCGATAAGCTATCCGGCAAAATCGCCATTTATGGCGACAGCATGGAAATATCCCCGGTAACCTATGATGTATCGTCAACCCGGTATTTTATCAGGATTCAGCCCGGTTGGATACCCGAAAGTTTACGGTACTGACAAAGTCCCCGTCGCCCGAAGTAGTCTTAGTAGGTCAGGAGCTGTGCCGGAGGTCCTGAATGGAATGAAGGGCGCTCCCGACATCTTTATCTACAAATCTAGCAAAAAACTCTCTTCTAACGCCGGCACCTCGCAATGCCACCCGAACCTGTCGCGGATTTTATCGGCCAGCGATTCCGACGCCTGTGTTTCACCATGCACGATAAACGTTTTCTTCGGCGGACGATTGAAACCCAGCAGCCACGCCAGCGCCTCGTTGTAATCGGCGTGACAAGAAAACCCGGAAATGTTCTCGACATGCGCGCGAATTGGCACCATCTCACCGTATATCTTGACTTCGTCGTGACCCTCGACAATAGTTCGCCCGCGCGTTCCCTCGGCCTGGTAACCGACAAAGAGCACCGTGTTCTTACGCTCGGGCAGACGCTGCATGAGATGGTGCAATATACGTCCGCCGGTAACCATACCGCTCGCCGAAATAATCACCGCCCGGCTTTCGATGTCGTTGATCGCCTTGGATTTCTTGCGCGAATCGCACAGGTGCAGATGCGTTGTCTTGAATACGTTCTGCCCGGTGATAGTCATCACGCGCGTTTTGAGGTTCTGGCTCTTGACCTGTCGCTCGTAGACGTGCGTCGCATCGAGCGCCATCGGCGAATCCAGGTAAACCGGCACTGAGGGTATAAGCTTCTTTTCTTCGAGCTCGCGGATAACGTACAACAGCGTCTGCGTCCGTCCGACCGCGAACGACGGTATCACCAGCACCCCGCCGCGTTCGATGCTTTCGTTGTAGACCCGTATGAACGAATCGTAGAAATCCTTATCTTCGTGCAGACGGTTACCGTACGTTGACTCGATCACGAGATACTCGACGTCGTACACCTGTACCGGGTCGCGCAGAAGCGCCCGCGCCGGACGTCCCAGATCGCCGCAAAAAACGATCTTCTTGCGTTCACCGGCTTCAGTCAGGCGGATATCGACAAACGACGAACCCAAAATATGCCCGGCGTCCTTGAACTTGACCGTGATGTCATCGCCGAGTTGTATTTCTTCGCCGTAATGATGGGGCTCGAAAAACGCCAGCGACTTTTCGGCATCCTCGACCGTGAACAGCGGCAGCGCCGGATCGTGTTTGGTCGTCTTCTTCTTGTTCGCCCAGCGTGCGTCTTCCTCCTGAAGATGGCCGCTGTCGATCAGCAGAATTTTGGCCAGTTCGGCGGTGGCGTCGGTGCAGATCGCCTTACCGGCGAAACCGTCTTTGCACAGTCGCGGGAAGTAGCCGATATGATCGACGTGCGCGTGGGTGAAAAGGACGTAATCGATCGACGATGGATCAACCGGGAACGCGTCCCAGTTGCGTTGGCGCAGATCCTTGGGACCCTGGAACAGGCCGCAGTCAACCAGTATTTTCTTGCCATGAGTTTCGAGCAAAAACCGCGAGCCGGTAACGGTCCCGGCCGCACCAAGAAAGGATAATTTTGACATATTTAAAAATCTTTGTATTTATGCATGAGAGTTATTTGCTAAGGTAATTGGCCAGGCGGCGTTTGATTTCGGCGCGTTCGATGTTTTTCTCCATGAACCCTTTCGACGTAATCGAGATTTCGCCGGTCTCTTCAGAGACAACAATCGAGACGGCGTCGGAAAGCTCAGATATCCCGATCGCCGCTTTATGACGCATGCCGAACAGCTTGCGAAAGCGCGGATTTTGGGTCAGGGGAAGAGTGCAGGCCGCGGCGGCAATAATTTCGCCTGATATTATAACCGCGCCGTCGTGCAGGGGAGTGTACGGTGTAAATAATGTGACAATCATCTCCGATGAAAGCTGCGAATTGATCTTTTTACCGGTCTCGATGTAATTTTTAAGGCCGACGGTGTTTTCGATTACGATCAAACCGCCGTAACGCAATTCGGACAGACGTACCGCCGCCCGCGCGATCTCCTCGACCGATTTTCGTTCTTCGACTTTTATGAAGTACTGGAATATGCGGGAATGACCCATACGCGCCAATACCGATCTAAGCTCCGGTTGAAAGACGATGACCAGCACGATAAAACCGACCGTCGCGAGATTGGAAAACAACCACGACAGTCCCTCAAGATGAAACCAGAACGCGAAAAAGGCGACGATGAAAATCAGCACCAGCCCGGTCACCATCTGCGCGGCGCGCGTCCCTTTCATAAGGGCAAGCAATTGATAGATGATAAACGCCACGATCAGAACGTCGATCAGATCGGTCAGCTTGAAAGTCAGAAAATCTATGCGAAAAAGTTCCATCAGTTGGCTTCCTCAATCGCTTTGGCCACGGCGATAGCTTCAACCGTCGCGGCGACGTCGTGCACACGGATTATATTAGCTTTTCTGGTCAGTCCCCAGAGAGCCGCCGCCAACGATCCGCCCAGACGGTCCTCGGGGGTATCTTTGCGCCGCGTTATCATTTGTATGAACGATTTGCGCGACGCCCCCAGCATAACCGGACATTCGAATTTGGCGAATTCATCGAGACGTTTAAGAATGATCAGGTTGTCCTCAAGCCGTTTGCCGAACCCGATCCCGGGATCGATGATAATTTGCGAGCGGTCGATTCCATAGTTCAGGCAAAAATGAATTCGCTCGGAGAAAAACTGCTTGACCTCACTGACACAATCGGCGTACGACGGACTGACCTGCATCGTCTTCGGTTTGCCCAGCATATGCATCAGCACGACCGGCGTTTTGTTTTCCGCTGCGACTTCGACCATCCTGGGATCGTGACGCAGGGCAGAGACGTCGTTTACGATATCAGCCCCGGCCGCAATTGCCCGTTCGGCAACTTCGGATTTGGTCGTGTCGACCGAAACGGGAATATCACAATGCTTGCGCAGTTTCTTGATAACCGGCACCACCCGAGCGATTTCTTCGGCCGGGTCTACCGGGTCGGAACCGGGGCGAGTCGATTCACCGCCGATGTCGATTATATCCGCGGCCTCATCCACCAGTTTTTGGGCGTGGTCAAAAGCACGGTCGGTATAGAGAAATCTCCCGCCGTCGGAAAAAGAATCCGGCGTGACATTGACAATACCCATCACCAGCGGTCGGTCGAAATCGAGAAACCGCCCGTCGGGCAAGGGCATTTTATTTTTATGTACGACAATTCCTTCCATGGGTCTATACCGATCGCAAAAGGTCTATTGTAAATATAGAACAGCCCGGCGCGACGGGCAAGATAATATTGAAATTACAAACGATAAATTAAGAAACAATCATTGCTTGATCAAAGCCAGCGCTTCGGCGCGGGTGGCATCACGGCGAAGAATGCCTCTCACTGCCGACGTGATCGTTTTCGAACCCGGCTTTTTGACACCGGTCATGGTCAGACAGAGATGTTCGGCTTCCACTATAACCAAAATGCCTTTGGCTCCGAGCGTTTCATAGATCGAATCCGCGATCTGCGACGTCAGCTTTTCCTGAACCGTCGGACGCTTGGCGAACACCTCGACCGTTTTAACCAGATTCGAAAAGCCTGTTATCTTGTTAGTCTTCGGAATATAAGCGATATGCACCCGCCCGAAAAACGGGACCAGATGGTGCTCGCACATGGAATAAAAATTTATATCACGGACGATAATCAGTTCATCTTTGTTGGGGGTGGTATAAAGCTTAAGAGTCTTTTCGGGCTTTTCCTTGATGCCCGAAAAGACGTCTTTGTAAAATTCGAAAAGCCGCTCCGGCGTACGTTTCAAACCTTCGCGATTGGGATTTTCGCCGATTCCCTCAAGAATCAGCCTGGCACCCCGGATAATCTTATCCTTATCCATCGACCTCCGGAGCCGGTTCCGGCGACGGCACGTCGTTGGTTCCGTCTCTGCCGATTATAACATCGATCTGGTGACCGTCGATAACTTCCTTTTCCAGCAGTGCCTGAGCCAGAAGATCAAGGTATTTGCGATTTTCCGTAAGAATCTGACGAGCGGTGTCTTCGGCATTATGCACTATCGACTTGACTTCTTCGTCGATCAACTGGGCCGTGGCTTCCGAATAATCGCGGTGAGTAGTCAGTTCACGACCGAGAAAAATTTGCTCTTCACGGCGTCCGAGAGTCATTGGTCCGACCTTGTCCGACATACCCCATTTGCACACCATATTATGGGCGATTTCCGTGGCGCGTCGGAGATCGTCGGCTGCTCCGGTGGAAACCTGATCGAAGACTATTTTTTCGGCGACCCGCCCGCCCATGGCGTACACAAGTCGCGTCTCCAGCCTGCGTTTGGAATGTGTATGGTGCTCGTCGACCGGAAGATAATGCGTCACGCCCAGTGCCATCCCGCGCGGGATGATCGTCACCTTATGCACCGGATCGGCTTCCGGCAGGTATTTGGCAACCAGTGCATGCCCCGATTCATGATAGGCGATCATCTTCTTTTCGTCTTCGGGTATTACCAATGAGCGCCGTTCGGCACCCATCATAACTTTATCTTTGGCCTCTTCGAAATCGTTCATATTGACCGCCTCATGGTCTTTGCGCGCGGCCAGAAGCGCCGCTTCGTTGACCATATTGGCAAGGTCGGCACCTGACAAACCCGGTGTACTGCGGGCCAGAATCTTGATATCTATATCATCGCCGAGTTTTATCTTTTTTGTATGGACACTCAAAATTCCCTCACGACCGCGCACGTCCGGTGAATCGACTATGATCTGACGATCAAACCGTCCGGGGCGAAGCAAGGCAGGGTCAAGTATATCGGGACGGTTGGTAGCAGCGATAAGTATGACACCGTCGTTGGATTCAAAACCGTCCATTTCGACCAGCAACTGGTTTAAAGTCTGTTCGCGTTCGTCATGACCACCGCCCAATCCGGCACCACGGTGACGACCGACGGCATCGATTTCGTCGATAAAAATAATGCAGGGAGCGTTTTTCTTTCCCTGCTCAAAAAGGTCACGAACACGCGAGGCACCGACGCCGACAAACATCTCGACAAAGTCCGAACCGGACATCGAGAAAAACGGCACGCCGGCTTCACCGGCCACAGCTCGGGCGAGGAGAGTCTTGCCAGATCCCGGGGGACCTATCAACAGGGCACCCTTAGGGATTTTGCCGCCCAGACGGGAGAATTTGGCGGGCTCTTTAAGAAACTCGATAATCTCCGAAACTTCTTCCTTGGCTTCGGTAATCCCGGCGACGTCATCGAACGTAACTTTGGGTCGCTCGTCGGTGAGAAGTTTCGCGCGGCTCTTGCCGAACGAGAAAATGCCTCGCGGACCGCCGCCACCCTGCATCTGGCGCAGGAAAAACAACCAGACGAATATCAGCAAGAACCATGGAGCGATCGATATCAAAATCGAAAAGTAATTCGGTCCTTCGGTCCTGGCTTTAATCGTCACACCCGCGTCTTCGAGACGGTGCACGAGCGTGAAGCTGTTATCATCGAACGGAATTCGAGCCTTGAATTTAGTGTATTGCCCGGTCGCTGTCTGCGTTACCAGAGTTGTTTGCTCTTTTAATACGCCTTCGATGTTACGATCGATAAACGTAACTTCACGGATATTGTTATTTTTCAGCTGATTTAGAAATTCGGTATAAGAGACCTCTGCGACGTCATTGCTCGACGAATTATAAATGCTGAAAGCGAAAATAAAGGCAAGAATAATGACAACCCAAAAGCCGAGGCTTTTGATCGGTCCTTTCCAGCTGAATGGGTCGCGCCCCTCCGAATTGCCTTTTCCCGGCGGTTTCTGTCTTTCCGAATCTCTATCCGAAAAATTTTGTTCAGATTTTAAATTCATAAAAAAATACAACTCCCTAATAGTATACTATGTTATCGGCAAATAGCCTAACTTTATTGTCCAACACTCAGTCTACGCTATTACCTTGCCGATGAACGGAAGGTTCCGATATTTTTGAGCATCGTCCAACCCGTAACCGATAACAAAATCATCACCGGCGGCAAAACCGGTATATTTGATCCGAAGATCATATTCACGGGCCGCCGTTTTATCTATTAGTGTAACGATTTCTATCGACGCCGGTTTCCGGGCATTTAGCTTTTCGATAAGGCAGGCCACCGTTTTTCCGGAATCGACAATACCCTCGACTATCAGCAGGTGACGGTTTTCCAGAGGGAGATCAACGACCGAACCCGACCGTACGTTATCCGATGATACGCGGCCGTTATTGTAGCTCGAAGCCGACATGAATTCGAGCTCGACTGGAATCGAGATGGCCCTGATGAGGTCGGCCAGGAAAATTACACACCCTTTCAGGACTCCCACCAGCACCAGGTCTTTGCCGTCATAATCTCTTGAAATCTGATTGCCCAGCTCTTTGACTCGTGTGGCAATTTTATCCTGGGCGTACAGGAGGTCAAACTTCAGGGCCTTGCTGGCTTGGGTTTTTGAGGAGATCAATTCTAAGCACCTTTTTCGTTTTTTTGTCTATTTTAACCCGGTCGGCAATGCGGTACGGCGCCAGCCAGATTATGCCTCTTTTATCTTCAATAATAATTATTTCATCGCGGATGTACTTAGAAACTTTCCGGTCCGTCAGAAAGTCGCCGACCTTCTTTCTACCCTTCATGCCCATCGGTACAAATGCATCGCCGGTCCGAATCCCACGAACCGTAAGCGGTAAGACTATGCGGTCGAGATTCAGATCGGCCCGCCAGCCCTTTCTTTGAGTTTTCAGGACCGCCTTTGATGCGGGGATTTCGTTAAATTTGACGGTACAATTAATACCGCTTAACGTTAGCAATCCGGGAGTTTCCGTTTCCTCCGCTTTAATTTTAACTCTGCCCTTGAAAAAATACAGCTTCCGGTGGTCCGAGGCGGCGTGTATGCCGCCGCTCAAATCGGCGGCCTTGATTTTGCCGGAGATTATCTTTTCTACCCGGCCGATATCCTCAAAACTGCCCGCTCCCGAGCGCCCGCCAATTTCTTCAAGGCAATTTTTTATAATACGTCGTTTTAGCCATAGATCATAACCGGACAATCGGGGTAAATCAACAATTAATTTTCCTCCCGGCGTGACTTCGACTATTTTTTTCATCGCCAGAAGAGCCATGTCGGTCATGAAAACGTTTTCCTGCCCGATTATCTCTGAAAAATTGAGAAGCGAGGATTTAAATCCGGGGCCGAAATGTCTTTCTATAGTCGGTATGATTTTGTTGCGGATATAGTTGCGGGAGTATTTGTCGTCGAGGTTGGATTCATCGAGCACCGGCAGCAGACGATTTTTCTTAACAAATTCCACGATTTCCGACCTCGATATATCAAACAGCGGACGGATAAATTGCCGGGATTTGGGTCGGATCGGGTCGATACCCCCGGGTCCGGTACCCCGAAATAGACGGAATAAAATAGTCTCAACGCGGTCATCCGAATGATGCCCGGTCGCAATTTTATTGCAGCCCTCTTCACGACATATTTCGGGAAGAGCTTCACGTCGAAATACATGCCCGGCCTCTTCGACCGTCAGTTTTTCTTCTTTGGCGATAGTCGGAACATCGGCTTCGAGCAGAATGAAATCGACGCCCAGCCGGTCACAAAACAGGCGGCAGTGGCGGATTTCCTTTGCAATGGTCTTTTTGGCTCGGATATTGTGATTGATATAACACGCTTTAACATCGAATTTCATCGGTTTGGCGAGCTGGCTTAATATATGAAGCAGTACTGTCGAATCCGGCCCGCCGGAAAAAGAAACCAGCACCGCATCACCGGGCTCGATCAAACCATGCTGCTCGATATTTTCTTTTATTTTTTTCATTGTCAGCATAACGGGGGGAATATAACAATGATTTCTAAATATATAAAAATAATAAATTGGAAGATTTTATAAATCTGGTTTTACTTGAAATATGGGCTCGATAAATAAAGAAAGCCAAGTGTAATGGGACGGAAAAATCTTTTTATGGCAATTAAATTAGTTTCCTTCTTTTTTGTATTCCTGGGCTGCAATTTCGCCGCGAAAGCTGCCGACAACGCGGAAAATAAAAAACTCTTGCGGGGAAGCTGGGTGGATGAATATACAATTATATATCATAGTCTGCTGATATTAGACATGATGGGATATGAACCTCCACTGATTAAACGTAAAGCAGTTTCTAAGATTACCTTTGATGATGGCAGGTTTTATCTTGACGTTAGTATTGAGGATGAGGGATTCAGGTTAATAATTGGTGGTGAATACTTCTTGTCTGCTGACACTATCAAATTCGCACCCATAATCAAAGATATTAAAAGCAGAAATGAATATAGGCCATGGAATATCGGCGACAGTCTAAGGTCTGAGAAGTTGCTTTGGGAATTGCATGGCAATGATTCTCTGATATTCGATTTAATCTCAGTAGATCACGAGGGTATATGGATTAGCATTCCACTTGGGAGTTTCTTGTGGTCGATTCCTATCCCGCTTATATTTTCAAATGACGCAGAAGCCCTGGAAGCCGGGGCACAGAAAGTAACCGGCAATTATTTAAGATCGGAATAATTTTGTGCGCGGCAGACGCCATAAGGCTATCTCGGTATCGTTCCGTCGGGTGTTGATTTCGACGAAGTCGAAATTGTCACCCGACGGAATCCCCGTGCGCACCCAACATATTATTTGACTACCCCATAAATCCCCCCTATATTCCGGCTTTCAATATACGGAGGAAGAAGTGGAACAACCCAAAGTGACCCCTCAACTGGTCAAAGATCACGGCATAAACGACGAAGAATACGCGAAAATCAAAGAAATCCTTGGCCGCGAACCCAACTTTACCGAACTCGGTATTTTCTCGGTTATGTGGTCGGAA
>CAZMWI010000118.1:0-9762 GCA_964569945.1 uncultured Ignavibacteriaceae bacterium | reverse complement strand
GGGATGATATAACGGGTTTCCTGCACGCGGCTCCATCCGTAACGGCGCCGCCCGAATGCGGCTTTATCGACACGGTCGATATCTCCTGGATCGCAGACAATGACGGTAGGAAAAGCCCTCCATCGGAGGGTTGCCCCGATGATTTTGTTCTCCGAGACGTTACAGGAATCAAAATATTGCGCACGCCAATCGATTCTTCCGAGCGGTACAATTTCAATTGGTGGGTTTCAAACGTTGACTTTAATCGTGATTGGGGTCCAAGACTCGCAGGTACACCGGAAGATCCATTCCGAGATTTTGGTGGTTTTCTCGGCACACCGATGGGAGACAACAACAAGTATTATATGATGAGCCATCACGAAGTTGACTACGATCAGCTTTTTGCGGCGGTTGATCACAGCGCCGATGGCTGGCTTCCGCCATTTCCGTTTAGCGGCGAAGCACGAGATATCGCTGATGGTACCGATACCAAATATTTGCGTTCGTTTGGCCCGATTGATTTGAGTCCCGGGGAAGTAATACCATTCTATATTGCTTATGTCGCAGGGGCTGATTTCCATACTAATTGTGAAGATTTCAACAATTTATTTGATCCCAATAATCCCCAAGCGTACTACGATCAACTTAACTTCGACAATCTCGTTGCCAACGCGACGGCTGCCTATGAAAGGTATGACATACCCGGCTATGATACCGATGGCAATGGGTACCTAGGTAAATTTCGTATATGCGACGGTGACACCTTCTGGTACGAAGGCGACGCCATTTCTGACCTCATCCCGAGCGGACAAGTAGTCGAAACCAAAGTGCAATTCAAGCCAGACCCGCAGAAGCTTATATTCCTGTACGCCTATCCGGCTGTCATGGATACCATTTTCATCGGCAACGTCAATGAATTCAATATTTATAATGTCGATCCGGCCAGTGTTGTGATTAATAATACAATACCGGCCACGAGCGTTACGGTGCTCGAGTCACATCCGGGATTCACCGGGCCGGTCCTGCAGATTCTCTTCCCGGCCAGTGACTTTATCGAAAACCTCGGGGTGATTTTCGGCGAATCCACCCAGCAGTATTCCGTCTTCGGAGCACTTAATGACAAACAGGAATTTGCGTACAGCGGAGAGATTACTTTTATCGGACATACGCTTGGAGATGTCAACAATGACAATGTCGCCAACCTGCTCGATATAACATATATGATAAGATACATATATTCGGGTGGCGATGAGCCGCTTCCAAGCCGCGAGTTCGGCGATATCAACCAGGACGGCAAAATCAACCTGCTCGACATTCTCAAACTTATTAAGATAATATATTAGATTACGACACTCTGATTTTACCCTTTGCATTAAAAAAACCGCCTTAGAAAAGGCGGTTTTTTTTACGCATTTTCATGCTGACAATTCGGCCAAATCTTTTTATATTTTGTAATATTAAAACATCAATTGGGGGAATTATGTGCTACAAAGGCAAAAATATATCCAAGACGTTATTGTTTTGCATTCTTATCATTATTCTCGACGTTTCATTATCTTCCGGAAAAGTTATATTAGATCAATCCCAGAATCGGGATATCATGTCAAAAAATCTCGACAATCCACCCTGCTTGACATTAAGGGTCCATAACGTAGGAGACATCGGTTTCACCGTATCCAATAACGGGCAATTCGGAACTGGTTTTCTTGATTTCCCGGCTATCGATCCGATGACCGGCCAACCAGCGCCCTCGTGCGAATATCCGCTCGGTTCCGGCAACGAGTACCTTTACTCGGGAAGCTTGTGGATTGGTGCAATAGTGGGCGAGGATACCTTGGTCTCAATTGGGGCCGATGGATGGAGTCTTGTCAGAGAATTCTATCCTGAAGTTTGTCCGGGTGGTGATATGATATATCGGTCGATTTATGGTCCTTACAGTGCGGACGCCGTATCCGAACAGGACTTTGAGGCCATATACTTTGATACTTTAACCGACCCGACATATGTTGAAAATGACCCATTTGATGGTCGGCCTCATATTCCATTGAATGTTAAGGTAACGCAGAAAAGTTATGCCTGGTCGGAGCCGGAGCTTAATGACTTCGTTATAATGGAATATGTGATCAAAAACATCGGGACAAGTGATCTGAAGAAGGCATACGTAGGTTTTTATGTTGATGGTGACGTCGTCGCCAATGGTGAAGAAGAGACCGGCAATGGTTTTCAGGATGATATAACCGGCTTCCTGCGCACGGCTCCCTCCGTCACCGCACCGCCCGAGTGCGGCTTTATCGACACGGTCGATATTGCCTGGATCGCAGACAATGACGGACATCGGAATGATCAATCTTACGGTTGCCCCGACAACTTTGCTCTTCGAGGCGTTACAGGAATCAAAATATTGCGGACGCCCATCGATTCCTCCGAGCTGTACAATTACAATTGGTGGATTCCCAACGAAATCGCATTACTGGATTGGGGGCCTCGTCGGGCTGGAACGCCCGAGGATCCATTTCGAGACTTTGGCGGTTTTCTTGGAACGCCTGCCGGCGATGCCAACAAATACTACATGATGAGCCACCCTGAAGTTGACTATGATCAGATTTTCGCCGCGGTCGATCAAACAGCGGATGGCTGGCTCCCGCCGGGAAATAGGGCCTGGGATATTGCTAATGGCATTGACACCAGATATTTGTTCTCATTCGGTCCTTTCGATTTAAGCCCGGGACAATCGACTACATTTTATATAGCATATGTAGCCGGTGCCGATTTTCACACCGATTGCGAAGCTTTCAATGATTTATTCAATGCAGACAATCCACAAGCTTTTTACAATCAGCTTAATTTCGACAATCTTGTGGCCAATGCCACGGCGGCCTGCGAAAAATATGACATTCCCGGTTATGATACTGATGGCGATTTTTATCGAGGGAAATTTCGTATTTGCGAAAACGATACCTTCTGGTACGAAGGCGACGGAGTAACTGATCTTATACCTCTGGGTCAGACGACCGAAACCAAGCTACAATTCAAACCGGATCCCCAAATGCTTGTTTTCCTGTATGCCTACCCGGCCATCGAGGATACCATTTTTATTGGAAATGTCAATGAATTCAATATTCTTGGCGTTGATCCGGCTGACGTAATGATCAATGGTACAATACCAGCCACGAGCGTGACTGTGCTGGAGTCGCATCCGGGATTCATGGGACCGGTTTTGCAGGTCCTCTTCCCGGCCAAAGATTTTATCGAAAATCTGGGAGTAATATATGGTCAATCGACACAGCAGTACACTGTCACAGGTTCGACTTATGAAGAAACAGAATTCTCATTCGAAGGCGAAATAGAATTCATCGGACATCTTCTCGGTGACGTCAACGGTGACGATAAAATCGACCTGCTTGATATCTTATATTTGATAGACTACATATACGGAGATGGAGCGGCTCCTCTGCCCGGCGTCGAGTTCGGTGACGTCAACCGGGACGGCGATGTGAACCTGCTGGATATTTTGAAAATTATTGAAATCGTCTATTGATGGCCGCGACGCCCCGATTTTCTCGCCGCGACGACACCAAAACCGCCTTGTAAAAGGCGGTTTTCTATTAGCTGAATTTTTAGGATGACAGAATCGGATAATCGCCGTATATTTACACAAGACTACTTACGATTTAACTGCAATTGGGAAAAACAACACGCCTGAAATCCCCGATCTGATCGCAGTCCTAATGCAAATACGTTAATCCCTTATGTAGGAGGGGTATCATGTTTTTGAATAAGCAAAGCCTGTCGGCCAAAGTGATGATTAATGGATTAATCATCGCAATTTGTGTCGCCGGAGCCGCTATAAGCGTCTCCGCCCAGCAAAATATGCTTTTCAAACCGGAACCGCAGAAGGCGCTATATGTTTACGCTTATCCGGCCATAATGGATACCGTCTTCATCGGCGATCTGGTCGATTTCGACTACGACGCGGTCGATCCGTCGAGCGTCATGATCAACGGCTCCATCCCGGCCACGAGCGTAACGGTCCTTGAGACGCACCCTGATTTCACCGACCGGGTTCTGCAAATCGTCTTCCCCGCCCGGAGCTTTATCGAAAGTTACGGCATTCTTTTTGGGGAATCGACACAATCGTACAACGTATCCGGTGATTTCGTGGCAAAACAGGATTTCACGTTTGACGGTGAGGTTGCTTTCATCGGGCATTTGCTCGGCGACGTGAACGGCGACGAAAAGGTCAACGTGCTTGATATTACGTACCTACTGCAGTATATCTATACCGGCGGTCCCGAGCCGAAACCCCGTCGTGATTACGGAGACGTCACCCGTGACGGCAAAATTAATCTGCTCGATGTTTTGCAGATTATTAAAATCGCATACTGATAAACGGAATATCTATTTTTTCTAATAAAGCAAGGGGTCATTCAACACTTCGAATGACCCCAATCTGATTTCGTAATCTAATCATTCGAAATTAAGCTCAATACGGCGCTGTCGGTCAAATAAGCGTGAGCCAGAAGCGAAATGCTCGATTGAATCAGCAGCCGATTCTTGAGCAAATTGGCATATTCCGAAAAATAATCGGTATCTCGGATGTTCGACTCGGCCGCCGTTATGTTTTCCAACTCAATGCTCAGGCTGTTGCGGCGGCTCTCGAAATCGCCGCTCTGGCGTGCCCCGACCGCCGCCAGGTTTTGGTCTAGCGCGGCAATTTGTTCATCGATGGAGTCCACTGCCTGCGAGGCCGCTTCGGCAGAGGAAACGTCAATTTGTTCCAGTTTCGCCACGTCCGCAACCGCTCCCTGCGAGCCGTCCAGTAATTTTTGCGTTCCGAAAGAAGTACTATCGACCACCATGTTGTACGACGACACCATGCCGTCCATGGCATCCTGCCACGCCTGATAGGTGTTTTCGTCGCTAAACCCGGAACCGGCCGCTTCGAGAGCGTACGTGCGCATCCCGGTCAGGGTATGACGCAGTTCCAGCATGGCCGAATCGGCGGTATTGTACTTGTACGAATTATAATTAATATTTTCGATTTCCCGGTTCAGGGATGCTATGCGCGACCGCATCCGCTCGGAAATCACGAGCCCGGCGGGATCGTCCGACGCTCTGTTGATCCTGAATCCGGAAGACAGCTTTTCCAATGAGCTATAGAAACCATCCATGGCCTTATTAATACCGGATACGACATTAATACTCAGGGCGCTTTGATTGGTCATAACCTTACTCCGGAAAAGTTGGCATCATTCAGGACTTGTTTATGCAAACTTTATGCCCTTGCAGCTCATATATTATACTCATGTACCGCAATACCTTACAGCCCCAGTGATCGATATTTTATATAAAATTGTCGGAATTGACCAATACTATATCGGTCTTTTCGGCCGCCGGTCGGAAATCCGACCGACGGCCTTGTGGAGGAACCAAGTGGGAAGATCCTTAGTTGTCTTCTAACCGCCTGATGTAAGCGGGTATTTGTCGGTTATCATCGTCGAAGGCCGGCATGCGATTTCTGGCGCCGCCGTTGCTGCCCCCGACAACTTTACGAACCGGAAAATGAGATTCATCGGGAAACAGTGACATAACCTTGCCCGGTTGACTTCGTGCAATGACCTCGGCCTCCTCTTCTTTTTCCGCGAGTCTTTCCACGACAGAACCGAACCCGGTCGCTATCACCGTCACTCTCATTTTATCTTTCATATCCGAATCGAGCACGGCGCCGAAAATGATATTGGCTTCCGACCCGGCCGCCTGATATATGATCGACGTAGCTTTGTTGACGTCGAACAGCGTCATGTCATCACCGCCGGTAACGTTAATAAGTACACCCTTGGCACCCGATATGGAGACTTCTTCGAGCAGAGGCGAGGAAATCGCCTCGTTGGCGGCCATCTCGGCCCTGTTTTCGCCTTCGCCGTAACCCGTACTCATCAAAGCTTCACCCCGCTCCATCATGATAGTACGTACGTCGGCGAAGTCGCAGTTGATCAGACCGGGGATGGTAATCAGGTCACTGATGCCTTTGGTCGCCTGATGCAATACTTCATCGGCGAACATAAAGGCTTTGGTTAGGGTCGTCGTCTGGTCGACAATTTCGATTAACCTGTCGTTGGCGATATTGATCAGCGTATCAGCTTTTTCCTGCAATTCCTTGAGACCCTTTTCCGCTTTTTCCAGACGCCGCTGACCTTCGAAAGTGAACGGCCGCGTAACGATTGCAACCGTCAGCGCCCCCTGCTGCCGGGCGATTTCGGCCACGATCGGAGCCGCTCCGGTCCCGGTACCGCCGCCCATACCGGCCGCGATAAAGACCATATCGGCGCCACTCAGTACTTCGCAAATTTCTTCGCGGTCTTCCTCGACCGCCTTACGGCCGACGTCGGGATTGGCCCCGGCGCCGAGGCCTTTGGTCAGGCGCTTACCAATCTGAATTTTTTTGCCGGCCCGATTAGTCTCCAGTACCTGGGCGTCAGTGTTGATGGCAACGAATTCCACGCCCAGAAGACCGGCCTCGATCATTCTGTTTACAGCGTTTCCCCCGGCGCCCCCGACGCCCACGACTTTGATGCGGGCATAGTTGCTCACATCATCGTCGAAAGTAAATCTGATGTTCCCGTCGTTCATTGGTATCCTCCATGATATTAGAAATTGTTCGATATCCAGTTTTCTATCTTCTTTATCAATCCCTTAAATCCCCCCTTGGCCACGGTTTTTCCTGTTCCGTGACGATGACCGTAGAGCACCAGCCCGATGACGGTCGCATATTCCGGTGACAGCAGGTTGTCGGGCAGCCCCTCGATTCCGGTCGGTTTACCGACCTTGACCGGCATGTCGAGAATCTGTTCGGCCAATTCGACCACGCCGGGAAGTCGCGCCCCGCCGCCGGTCAGAACCGCTCCCGCGGCCAGCGGATCGACCGCCCCGGCCTTTTTAATTTCGCGCTGGGCCAGTGACAATATTTCTTCCATGCGCGGTTCGATAATCGAGGCCAGCACGTTGCGTGAGATTTGTCTTGGCTCACGTCCGACCGCCGTCGGAACTTCCATCATTTCTTCCGGATCGACCAGCGACGTCAGCGCCGAGCCGTACATATTTTTCAAACTTTCCGCCTGCTCCAGAGAAGTTCTCAGACCGATAGTAATATCGTTGGTGACATTCCTCCCGCCCAACGGCACGACGGCTGTGTGACGCACTGAACCGTCGAAAAAGACCGCTATATCGGTCAGGTCGCCGCCGATGTCTATCAGCACCACGCCCATGTCTTCTTCTTCCTGACTTATAATGGCGTAGGCCGAAGCCAGCGACTGCTGCACGAGATGATCCACCCCGATCTCGCATCGTTCGATGGAGCGATACACGTTGCGGGCCGACGTTACCGCCGCCGTGACGATGTGCACTTCGACTTCCAGGCGTACCCCGGTCATGCCGACCGGATTTTTTATGCCGGATTGTTCGTCGATGGTATATATCTGCGGCAGGACGTGGATTATTTCGCGGTCATTGGGAATCGGTACGGCGCTTGCGGCTTCGATGGCCTTTGAGACGTCCTTCTCGCCGATTTCGTTATCGGTTCGCGAAATAGCGATGACGCCCTGACTGTTGACCGATTTGATATGGTCGCCAGTGATGCCCGCGACGGCCGAATCTATGTTCAACTGCGCCATAAGTTCGGCGTCTTCAACCGCGTGCGAAATGGATTCGACCGTCTTCTCCATGCTCACGACCACTCCGCGCCGTAGTCCCGCCGATGGGGCACTGCCGACACCGATAAAGAGCGGATCGCCGCGATCATCGCTTTCGGCGATGAGCGTCCTTATGGTCGTCGTGCCGATGTCTATCCCGGCTATAATTCTCGTTTCCGCCATTTTAATCCACAGCTATTATTAATCCGTCCGTCCGCAGGTCTAACTGCTTTATCTGCGACAGATCATGATTTTGACCCATCAAAAATAATTTCAGCTTGGTTATACTTTTTTGTATCGATCCCGAATCGGTCAGTACGTTGAACGGCAGACCTTCGACGTACATTACGACTTTCTCCGAATCGGACAAGTCGATGCTCGTCAGGGACAGGTAAGAATCCATGTCCGATTCCTTGATGTGCATCAACTGCTCCAACAAAGGAGCGATTCGCGAATCGCGCAAACGACTGTGCAATTTATAATTTTCCAGCCCCGTAATAATCGGATAGTCGAGACCATACGTTTCATAATCGTACTTATACACGACACCGTTTTTATCAACGCAAAACAGGGCCTGGCCGTCGCGGGCCAGCAACAGCGCCAGCGGGACTATGTCATTTAAGTGTATTTCGAGCATACCGGGAAGATCGAAGTCGATATCGACCCGGTAGACGTCGGAGTCTTTCAGTATTTTGTCGGTGATCCGGTCCAACGGCAGAGCCAGCAAATTCGTTCCCTGCTCCTCTTTAAGCAGTTTATCACCGGCGTACAATTTGGCCGGGACAATCTGCACATCGTGCAGTCTGAACGCATTCAGGTAACGTACCGACACAAGCGATCCGCCCAGTACGCATGCGGCGATCAACAGGTACACGAATTTTCTTCTGACTCTGAAGTTCATTTCTTTTTCAGCTTTTCCAGTATAATCGGATTTATGCGGTATATACTGCCCGCCCCGATATTGATTATCATGTCTCCCGGCCGGGCCAGGCTGATGATCTTATCCGAGGCATCTTCCCACTTACCGAGATACTCGATTTTCCTAAGCCCGTTTTTTTGCGCCCAGTCCGAAATCAGCTCGGAAGTCACGCCCGGCAGTGGCTTTTCGCGGGCCGGATAAAGATCGACTACGAACGCCAGATCGGCCAGTTGCAGAGCGTCGGCGAATTCACGATAAAACCTTTCGGTCCGGCTGTACAAATGCGGCTGAAAAACCGCGATGACGCGCCGATCATAAAATTCTTTGGCTGTACTCAACGTTGCGATAAGTTCCGTCGGATGATGCGCGTAATCGTCGATCACCATTATGTCATCGACAATGCCCTTGATCTCGAATCGCCGCACCACGCCCCCGAACTCCCGCAGGGAATCGGTGATGGTCTCAAACGGGATTTCGAGTTCCACTGCAGTTGCGGTCGCCGCCAAAGCGTTGAGGACATTATGCCGACCGGGAACCCGTATTTCGATCTCTCCGAGAATCTCGTCTTTTTTTATCACCGTAAAGCGCGACTTACCCTGGCCCGACGTAATATTCACCACCCGATAGTCCGCTACTTCGCTCAGACCGAAAGTCACCCAGGAACGTTTCATCCGCGGCAGCAACCGCGCAAGGGTCGGATCGTCGATATTGAAAACCACTTCGCCGTAAAACGGCGTACGGTTCATATATTCCAAAAACGAATTTTCAAGATGTATCAAATCTACATAGCATTCCAGATGGTCGGGCTCGATGTTAAGTACGACTGCGACCGACGGGAACATTTTAAGGAAAGATCGGTCGTACTCATCGGCTTCAGCCACCATGTACTCTCCGGACCCGAGTGACGCCCCGGTTCCCTTGCCAACCACCACGCCGCCGACGATGACGGTCGGGTCGAGCGCGGCATCGGTCAGGATTTTTCCTATCATCGAGGTTGTCGTTGTTTTGCCGTGCGTCCCGGCGATACCGATCGAAAACTTGAGACGCATCAATTCGCCCAGCATTTCCGCGCGTTTGATGATCGGAATACCGCGTTTTTTGGCCTCGGCCACTTCGGGATTGTCTTCGGAAACCGCCGACGATATGACAACCACGTCGGCCTCACCCACGTAAGCA